>WTCN01000113.1 GCA_013138555.1 Methyloprofundus sp.
CATCCACGCTTGGCAGGGCAATTTGTTGATGTACTGATTACTGAAGCCTTACCGAACTCATTGCGGGGAAGAATAGTTGAGTCATCTATTGATAAAATTGTACAGCAGGCCAGCACGTGAGTAGAGAGACACTAGAACTTACTTTAGAACCCGCTGATAATCAACGCTTAGCCAATGTATGCGGGCAATTTAATCGACATTTACATCAAATTGAACAGCGCTTGAATGTTGAAATTGCCAACCGGGGAAACCAGTTTACGATTACAGGCCTGGCTAAGGCAGTTCATGCAACAGAAGCTGTTTTACAAAAAATATTCAGTGATGCTGTAAATGAAGAAATTACTCCCGAGAAAATTCATTTATCAATGCAGGAAGCCAGTATTGATGATTTAGTCCAGCAAGACACTCAAATAGAAGAGCCTGCTCAAGTATTTATTAAAACCAAACGTGGCGTACTAAAAGGACGTGGAGCCAACCAGATAACTTATCTAAAAAAAATCCTGTCTCATGATATAAATTTTGGTGTAGGACCGGCTGGAACAGGAAAAACATATTTGGCCGTTGCCTGTGCGGTTGAAGCTTTGCAAACAGAACAGGTCCGACGTATTGTTCTCGTTAGGCCTGCTGTAGAAGCGGGTGAAAAACTAGGTTTTTTGCCTGGGGATATGGCGCAGAAGGTTGATCCTTATTTAAGACCGCTTTATGACGCATTGTATGAAATGTTAGGCTTTGAAAGGGCAGAAAAGTTGATAGAGCGTAAGGTCATTGAGGTTGCACCACTGGCATTTATGCGTGGGCGCACCCTGAATGATTCGTTTATTATTTTAGATGAAGCACAGAATACCACAACTGAGCAAATAAAAATGTTCTTAACCCGTGTTGGATTTGGTTCAACCGCCGTTATTACCGGGGATATAACGCAGATCGATTTACCGAATGAAAAAATGTCGGGTTTGAAGCACGTTTTAAAAGTGCTTAAAGAGGTTGATGGTATTAGTTTTACTTTTTTTAAGGCCAAAGATGTTGTACGACACCCATTGGTGCAACGTATTGTTGTTGCTTATGAAAACTATGAACGGACACTTGCTTAATGGCAATCCGTGAACTGGAGGTGCAGCGAGTCATTGAATGTGGGTATATACCGAGTGATAAAGAATTACAGCTGTGGATAGAAAAAGCGCTGGCAGGCTATAGTAAAGATACTGAAGTGCTTATTCGTGTTGTTGATAATCAGGAAATTGCAACATTAAATCAGCAATACCGACATAAACAGGGGGCCACTAATATTTTAAGTTTCCCTTTTGATATACCAGATGCAGTTAAAGGCGTTAATTTATTGGGAGACCTGGTTGTCTGTGCCCCGGTTCTGGAAAAAGAGGCAGAGACGCAGCAAAAAATATTAAAGGATCATTGGGCGCATATTATTATTCATGGTATTTTGCATCTTTTAGGCTATGATCATGTAGATGAAAATGATGCTCTGGAAATGGAAGCAAAAGAGGTTTTAATTCTACAACAATTAAATATTGATAATCCCTATCAGGAGAAACAAGTAAATGGCTGACGAGGTCGCGGATAGTAATAAACCTCCGCAGAAAAGCTGGATTGAGCGTATTGGGCAAATCATGGGGAGTGAACCCCAGGATAGAGAGGATTTACTAAGCATATTACGTGAGGCAGAGGAGAAGCATCTTGTTGATAAATATGCGCTAAAAATGCTGGAAGGTGTCTTACAGGTCTCTGAGCAGCGTGCACGTGATGTTATGGTGCCACGCAAAAAAATGATTGTGCTAAAAAAGGATGCATCGTTAGAAGAGGTTTATCCAATAGTTATTGAGTTTGGTCATTCCCGTTTTCCCGTCATTAGTGAGGATAAAAGTGCCGTCGTCGGTGTTTTACTGGCAAAAGATTTATTGGCACACGCATTAGATAGAAAAGCTATCAAAGTAAAAGAGCTGATGCGCACGGTCACTGTTGTGCCTGAGAGTAAACGCTTAAATGTTCTACTCAAGGAGTTTCGGGAAAATCGTAGCCATATGGCAATAGTGGTTGATGAATACGGAGCTGTTGCAGGGATCATCACTATTGAAGATGTATTAGAGCAAATTGTTGGTGAAATAGAAGATGAGCACGATTATGCTGATGAAGAATATATTACTCAGCGTAAGGAGAATGAATTCATTGTCCAGGCTTTAACGCCTCTGGAAGATTTTAATGAATATTTTTCAACCGATTTTGATAATGAAGAGTTTGATACTGTGGGTGGCTTTATTGTCGGTCGCCTGGAACATATGCCTAAAAAAGGAGAGAAAGTTGAGCAAGGAAGATTTAGATTTGAAGTATTAAGGGCAGATGGGCGCTGTGTTCACCTACTTAAGGTAAAAATAAAGAAGTGATTTTGTTGTTTTCATTATAGGATGTAAAGAGTGATAGCTAATATTCGTCAAGGTAATAAACTGAAGTTAAGCGTTTTAGTCGTGGCATTGAGCCTTGCTTTATCTGGCTGTGAGACCGAAGAGGAAGCGGCAGAAGGACATTTGGAAAAGGGCATTGAACTACTGGAAAAAGGGGATTATGCCGCGGCACAGCTAGAATTAAAGTCTGCCAACAAAGGAAATAAATCAACTGCAGAAACTTACTATTACCTTGCCTTATTGGATGAAAAAGCAAAACATTATCTTGCTATGCAAGATAATTTACAAAAAACGCTTAAGCTAGAACCAGAGCATCAGCAAGCACGCGTTAAACTCGGCAAGCTAGAGTTGCTGATGGGAGATGTGGATAAAGCGAATGAGCATGTAGAAATATTGCTTAAAAAAAATGCACAAGATAGTGAGGCATTACTTTTAAAATCATCTATTCTATTAAAACAGCAAAAACAGGATGAAGCTTTAGTTATTATTCATCATATTTTAGAGTCAGATCCGGCTAATATAGAAGGATTGAGTCTACAGGCAACGGTCCTGGCTCAGCAAGACCAACTTCCTGAGGCATTGCTCGTTATCAATAAGGCGATAGAGCTAGATGAAGAAAACTTAGCATTACATTTTTTTAGGCTCAGAATTCATGGCAAGCAGGAAGATATTGAGGCTGTGACTAATGACTATTTAACCCTTACTGCATTGTTTCCTGATAATGATAGTTATAAAATAACTCTGGCCAGAATATACACTCAGGAAAAAAAGCTAGATAAGGCTGAAAAATTGTTGCGTGATTTAGTCGCTGAAAAGCCCGCTCAGGTCAAACCTAAAATTTTGTTACTGGAATTTCTTGGGGCAACGGCAAGTGATAAAGTTGACCCGCAAATTGAAATTTTTACTCAGCAACTTGCTAAGAAGCCTAGGCAATTATTTGATTTAGCTAAGTGGATGTTAGCGAAAGGTAATATGTCTGGAGCAAAAGAAAAGCTAAAACAAATTGTTGCTGATCAAGGCTATTCAGGAATAGGAATAGAGGCAAATATTTTATTGGCGAAAATAGCATTTGATACGCGAGACTATCCAACGACAAAAAAAATTGTAGCCGATATTTTGCAAGAAGTACCTGACGAGCTAGAGGCTAAATTATTACAGGTCAGGCTTTTATTAGTTAAAGAACAATATACGCAAGCAAAAGCTTATTTAGATAAAGTAATCTGGACTCATCCAAAGTCTGATGACGCTTTGGTTTTATTGGCACAGTTTTATCTGGTACAGGGAGATAGGTCTCAGGCATACAAAAAGTTTAAAACTGCGTTAAAATTAAATCCTGGAAATATACAGGCTTTTAACCCTGTTTATAATGACTTGATTACTAAGGGTGACACCAAGTATGCGCGTCAGTTTTTGCTTAAAGCGATAAGAAAAAATCCTAAGCAAACTCTCTTGCTAAAAAAATTAATTGAACTGAATATTACTGAAGAAAAGTGGCAAGAAGCGACTCAGGCTGCTACGCGACTAACAAGAGTGCCAAAGCAAAAAAACCTGGCGAAGTTTTATTTAGCAAATATTTTTCAGGGGCAAGGCGAATGTGAAAAAGCAATCGTGCTCTATAAAGAACTTATCAATGACTTTCCAGGGCAGCTGCGTGTATTACAAAGTATGAATGCCTGTTATAAAGCTCTGGATAAGCAATCAGAAATGATTGGATTTTTAAATAAGCAGTTAGAAGCGAATAAAGATAGTATTGCCGCGACTCTCGTCTTAAGTGATTTATATGTTGCTGATAAGAAATATAAGTCAGCGATTAAATTATTAAATATCTTGATTGAGAAACAGCCTAGGTCAGTGCTGGTAAGGCAAAAATTAGCGAAAATTTATATTATTCAGGGGGAACGTCATCAGGCTCTTTCCACCTATCAGCAAGGTTTGCAAGTTCTACCAGGGAATATCAGGTTATCACTGGCGCTTACCTCATTATATGAGCAACAAGAATTATATACTGAAGCTGTGAAGATTTATGAGCAATTGCATATGCAAAATCCTGAGTTACAGGTTGTAAACAATAATCTAGCCGTTTTATTGGTGGAGAATTTTGCGACAGATGATAATTTACAGCGTGCCTTACAATTAGTCGATTCTTTTGCGACATCGGAACAAGCCTATTACCAGGATACTTATGCGTGGGTATTGTTGCATATGGGGCGGGTCAGTGAGGCTTTAGCGTTATTAAGAAAACTGATTATAAAATCTCCTGATGTGCCAGTATTTAGGTATCATTTAGGTGTTGCCGAATTTGAGAATGGAGACAATAGTCGTGCACTAGCTCAGGTAGATCAGGCAATTGAATTAGCAAAGCAAGGGAAAAACTTTCCAGAGCGGGAATTAGCCGAAAAGGTAATGGTAAAAATTGTTGCCAAAATGCAAGGGCGTTAATTGTAAGGCTATCAGAATTTAACTACAGACTGTTTTAAAGTTATGAATATTATAAAGTATCGAGGAAATAAAATGAGAGGCTTCAATTATTGGATGCTGGTTTTAATGCTGTGTTCTTTAATGTTTGCAGGGTGTTCATACCCTCCCTTAGAAGACGATGCTACATTAACGGGTGATTATACCTACCTGATTGGACCGGGCGATAATGTTAATATTTTTGTCTGGG
>WTCN01000028.1 GCA_013138555.1 Methyloprofundus sp.
CTTACATAAATGTGGTGAAATTTAAGAATTCAGTAAAATCAAGGGTTACAGAGAATTGTATAAAAATAATACAATCATGTAACTCATTGATTTATATTAAACCTAATACTTGTGTGTAAGGAGATGGACTAAAGGCCGAGATTTCAATTAACCCCGTATTACCACCCGTGCTACTAAGCACATCCAGACGAATGGATGCAGTGCTACGATTTATCGTAAATTGATGAGCTTGAGACGTATCGGCTAAATTAAATGGTCCTAACACTTCTCCACTATCAATACTAATCGTAAAACTCAGGATTTTAGCTGTTCCATCTCCCATTGACCGGGACCATACTTTAACGCTGTCAATATGCTCAGTCTGAGGCAATGCAATTTCAATAAACGCATCATCGCCATCACCTGCAGAAGACCATGCAGAGTGAGTCGAACCATCGATTGCACTATTTGCTCCCCAGGCCTGATTATTTTGGGCTCCGGCAAAGTTACTACTTACCGCCATGACAGTTGCACCATTATCCATAGAAAGCAGATTAGTATCCGATACACCTTCAATAGCGGTTGTAAAACTGCTCATCGCTGCCCAATATAGCTTTCCTTGCGCATCCGTACCTTGAACTCTATAGTAATAACGCGTATCAGCCTCTAAATCAGTCAAGATGGGATTATGATCAATAATTGCACCACCATTCATATTGGCATCAATGGCAACAGCACCAAATTCTGGTGTTTTCCCATAAACAACAGAACACGCTAATGGAACCGAGGACACAAAAGTTAACCGGGCTTCAGTCGCTTTAATATCGACGATAGCCGGATCAGCACCGTCGGTGACTCTGGATAAATCAAATACTTGAGGTGAAATGCTTTGTTTTTCTAAAAACCCATATTTTTTAACCTTAAAGTCTATCTCTCCTGCTGAGCTTGCAAAATATTCTAAATCAGCCCATAAATATTGATCCTGAAATTGAATAACGGGTATATGTAGCTTTAAATCATCTGCCAGGATTGCTGGCTCAGCCTGTGAAACAGATACCGAACAAATAATACATGCAAAGCTTGACAGAATTTTATGAGTGAAGTTTTTATTTGTCATTTTAAATCCTTTTGTTAAGAATGAGAAAGAAAACAGGTTTTAGCAGATAAAAAAAAGAGCCCCAATCATACAATTGGAGCTCCTAATATTCACTTTCTTAAATAGAGGCTATTTTACATTCCTGCCATGCCGGGAACATGTGATACTGTAAATTTAGCACGATACCCATGAGCACCGTTATAGCATTCATCAGACTCTGCACAGTACAGCGCATTTACACCACCAATATTGATACTATATTGGCCTGCTGGCATTTTAGAACGCCATATAATAGTTGATTCACCGTATTTAGAGTATTCTGCTGCTTTGAAGCCAATTGTTGACCAGAAGTTTCCAATAGGGTTAAAACTACCCTGTTCCTTCTCGGTTGTAGAATCCCAGCCATTATAGATAGAAATTGCAGGGTACAGCATAGCACCCGAAGTAGCGTAAGATTTTTCGCCTGTTTCTCTATCCACTTTCATCTCGTAAACACCTTCTTGACGAGAAACTTCAATTTCTAGAATAACTTCAGTTTCAAGTTCTAATGCAACCCAGTCAGTCGTATGTGTCCAGCCAATATTAGGGTTTTCAAATGCAGGCTCGTAAGAACCTTTACCACCTGTGCTACCCACTATTTCAGCAGACCCATGGTGACCTAAAGACACAGTCCATTCATAACCAATTCCACCTTCATCAGGATCAGCATATTGAACATCTGCCATTACAGTCGTTGATAAAGCTAAAGCACTGACTCCAAGGATCGTTGCAAATTTTTTCATACTTATTAATACCTCATTTATAATTTTTATGTATTTATTCATTTTAGAGCTCTTAAAAAGGGCTTAAAGCATTCTTACCCTGAATAAAAGAACATCAACAAACAAAACCACGGTTACTAAAAGCAACTTAGATATTAAATAAAGCAATTATTATGCCACCTATATTACATAGCATTTAAATCGTAAGTATTTTCAGCTGAAAAACGCAATAAGCACTTACTCCCCTAAGCTCCCTCTAAATAAGTAATAAAATCTTTATTGCCTACATTTTTCGCCATATCCTAACAAAATGACACAATAATTAAACTATGTTAAATAACTCGACGCAAACAGGCTATTCAACCAACTGCCTTTATTTTTTTACCCTATTAAACCTACACCCCCAACATACCTACCATTAAACTAACGGCATGATTCTTGCTTAAACACCCATTACTACCCCCCCTATTATCCTAGCGAGAATAAATTGCCACCTATATTAAAAACCAACCCCACTAAAACACTACTTCTGACATTCCTCTTATTGTCTGGTAGTTTCATAATCTCCAAAACAACCCATGCGGCACCCAATAGACAAGCACGCCATGATATTTTTAAGGCACAAATTGCGAAAGGCAGAGACTTATTTGTTAATGAAACCTTTTCCGGTAACGGGCGCACCTGTAGTACCTGCCATAGGCTAGACAACAATCATACTATTGACCCAAAATACATAGCACGCCTGCCTGACGACGACCCACTATTTATTGCCGAAACCAACCCGGAACTCGCAGCACTCGAACAACCTAAGCTATTACGTCAATTTGGCTTAATTCTTGCGAATATTGATGGCTTTGACAAACCAGCTGTCTTACGTAGCGTCCCTCACTTACTCGCCCTAGGCACAACAATAACCCCTGAGGAAGAATTTGAAGGCAGAGTAGTAAAACATGCCGTAGGCTGGTCAGCTGATGGCTCACCCGGCAATGGTTCATTACGAAGCTTTACAACGGGTGCAGTGATGCAACATATGCCAAAAACCCTAAACCGGGAAGAAGGCATTGACTTTCGTCTGCCCACTGACGATGAACTGGATGCACTTGAAGCCTATATGCTATCGCTGGGAAGAACTGAAGATCTAGACCTGGACAATATGTATTTTTCATCTCCCATCGTCCAAAAAGGACGCGAATTATTTCATAGCAAAGAGCCCGGCACAGGACAATGCAAAGGCTGCCATCTCAATGCGGGCGCTAATAGCTCCAGCTCCCTGCAAAATGGCAACCGCAATACAGGCGTTGATAATATGCCCGACAGCCCACTTAAACTGGTCTGGAAAAAAACACCTTCGGACGGTGGCTTTGGAGGGGATGAACGAAATGATTGTGGCTGGTCCGCTCAAGAAACCTGCTATGGTAACAATGAATTTAATATGACCAGCGTGGTTGAGGCGGCTGATACCGCCCCTTTTTTCCATAATAATTCCGTCAATACTATTGAAGAAGCAGTCGCTTTTTATAATAGCAATGCATTTCATGCCTCGCCAGGAGCCAATCCAGCTGATCCGAATGACCCAGAATCAGTCTGTGAACGCTGCATACATCTGGAGCCCACACAAGTCACCGCGATAGCTTTATTCTTAAGAACTATAAATGCCATGGAAAATATTCGTAGCTCTAATGATCTGGACTGGCAAGCATATTCACAGAAAAGAAAGCCGCGTAGAGCATTATTGAAACTTGCGATTGCAGAAACAGAAGATGCCATTGAAGTGTTAGAAGGTGGAGTCATTATCCCAAACCCTCAATCGGTACAATTACTTCATAAAGCCTTATCGCACCAACAAGAAGCGTTATATACTCCCATCTCCAGACAGGCAAGGAATTTACTTAAACAAGCGATTGAATACAAGCAACAAGCAAATGATTTATTGTTAAAGGAAGCACCTGCGGCTACGAACGAAGACTAGTATTTCACTCCTTAAATAACCGACAAATAGGGGGGGTAGGTAAAGCCTCACTGCCATTAAGTTAAGAACCAACACAGTTCAAAATGTAGGATGGGCAAAGCGTAGCGTGCCCATCACATCGTTATGATGGGCACGGGATAAAGCTCCTTTGCCCATCCTACATTGTAAAATAGGCTTAACTT
>WTCN01000331.1 GCA_013138555.1 Methyloprofundus sp.
ACGCGAAAACCTTCCATAGAAGCCTGTAAGGCACAAATAGGGTCAATTTCTGTCACCAAGACTGTTGCACCTAAGCCACGTAGTGACTGCGCACAGCCTTTACCCACGTCACCATAACCACAAACCACGGCAATTTTACCTGCAATCATTACGTCAGTTGCACGCTTGATACCATCAACCAAAGATTCACGGCAACCGTATAAGTTATCGAATTTTGATTTGGTGACCGAATCATTAACATTGAACGCTGGCACTTTTAAAGTGCCTTTAGTCACCATTTCATACAAACGTAATACGCCCGTTGTGGTTTCTTCTGAAAGCCCTTTAACATCCGCCATCAACTCAGGGAATTTATCGTGCATCATGACCGTTAAATCACCGCCATCATCCAGAATCATATTCGGACGCCAGTCATTTGGGCCGATGATAGTTTGTTCAATACACCATTCTGCTTCTTCTTCGGTTTCACCTTTCCAGGCAAACACAGGAATTCCTGCTGCTGCCATTGCCGCAGCCGCGTGATCCTGTGTCGAAAAGATATTACAGGAAGACCAGCGCACCTCTGCACCTAAGGCGGTTAAGGTTTCAATCAATACTGCAGTTTGAATGGTCATGTGCAAACAGCCCGCAATACGCGCACCTTTTAAAGGTTGTGCTGCGCCATATTCTTCACGCAATGCCATTAAACCTGGCATTTCTGTTTCAGCAATTAACGTTTCTTTGCGTCCCCAGTCGGCCAGGGCCATATCTGCAACTTTGTAATCTTGACTCATTTTTTTATCCTGATATTTGTATATTAAAGGCCGGCTGCATCTTTTAATGCATCAACTTTATCTGTTTTTTCCCAGCTAAATGTCTCTTCGGTACGGCCAAAATGTCCATAAGAAGCGGTAGGTTGATAAATGGGTTTTAATAAATCCAGTGCAGCAATCAAGCCCTTAGGTCTAAGGTCGAAAGTATCGCGTATAATTTGTACCAGACGCTCTTCACTGATTTTTCCAGTACCGAAGGTATCAATACTGATAGAAGTTGGCTCGGCAACACCAATGGCATAAGAAACTTGAATTTCACAGCGTTCGGCTAGTTCTGCGGCAACAATATTTTTAGCGACATAGCGGCACATATAAGCGGCTGAGCGATCGACTTTTGAAGGGTCTTTCCCAGAAAAAGCTCCCCCTCCATGACGCGCCATACCACCATAAGTATCAACGATAATTTTCCGCCCTGTTAAGCCGCAATCACCAACGGGTCCGCCGATAATAAACTGCCCTGTCGGGTTAATAAAATACTTGGTATCTGTATGTAGCCATTCCTTTGGAAGTGTAGGCAGAATAATTTCATCCATCACCGCTTCTTCTAAAAGCTTGCCACCCATATCGGGAGAATGTTGCGTAGACAATACCACTGCATCAATAGCAACAGGTTTATTATTTTCATAGCGGAAAGTAATCTGGCTTTTTGCATCGGGACGCAGCCACGGTAAAGTGCCATTTTTACGTACTTCTGCCTGCCGTTTTACTAGGAGGTGAGAATAAGTGATCGGAGCAGGCATGAGTACATCTGTTTCATTACTCGCGTAACCAAACATTAAGCCTTGGTCTCCAGCACCTTGTTCGTGATCTTCAGAGTCATCAACCCCCATGGAGATGTCGGCAGACTGTTTACCAATGGCATTTAAGACGGCGCAACTCTCATAATCAAAGCCAATTTCTGAGCTGTTATAACCAATTTCTTTAACAACCCCTCTGACGACCTCTTCTGTATCAACCCAGGCATCGGTCGTTATTTCACCGGCAATAATAACCATTCCGGTTTTTACCAGTGTTTCACATGCGACTCGTGACTTGGGGTCTTGTGTAAGGAGAGAATCTAAAATTGCATCAGAAATCTGATCGGCAACTTTATCAGGATGACCTTCCGAGACTGACTCGGAAGTAAAAATGTAATTATTGCTCATAAATATGGTCCTTCTTTAACAAGGGATAGTTATATTAAAATACTAAAGCCACAAAAGCATAGCTTCAGCTATAAAAAAAGGCTGCATATAGCAGCCTTTCTAAGGATGGTGGGCCCTCCCAGACTCGAACTGGGGACCTGCCGATTATGAGTCGGATGCTCTAACCAACTGAGCTAAGGGCCCTAAACTAGGGAATTGGAGTAAGTCTTATTCTGTATCCAGAAAGCATCTTAGCTGGTCTGAACGAGAAGGATGGCGCAATTTACGTAAAGCTTTTGCTTCAATTTGTCTAATGCGCTCACGTGTCACATCAAACTGCTTACCCACTTCTTCCAGCGTATGATCAGTATTCATGTTAATACCAAAGCGCATACGCAGTACTTTCGACTCGCGTGCAGTTAATCCTGCTAATACGCCTTGAGTCGATTCTTTCAAGCCCTGTATTGTAGCAGATTCTATAGGGGAAAGCATCTTAGAATCTTCAATAAAGTCACCTAAATGTGAATCTTCATCGTCACCAATCGGCGTTTCCATGGAAATAGGTTCTTTTGCAATTTTAAGAACCTTGCGTACTTTGTCTTCTGGCATTTCCATATGTACGGCTAATTCTTCAGGCGTTGCCTCTCTGCCTTTCTCTTGCATAATCTGTCTTGAAATACGATTTAATTTATTAATCGTTTCAATCATATGTACTGGAATACGAATTGTTCTTGCCTGGTCTGCAATGGAGCGTGTGATTGCCTGACGTTTCCACCAGGTTGCATAGGTAGAGAACTTGTAACCACGACGATATTCAAATTTATCAACTGCTTTCATGAGGCCAATATTTCCTTCTTGAATTAAATCCAGGAACTGCAAGCCTCGGTTGGTATATTTTTTTGCAATTGAAATGACTAGCCGCAAATTAGCCTCAATCATATCTTTTTTAGCACGCCTCGACTTTGCCTCGCCGATAGATACCCGACGACTAATGTCCTTAAGCTCAATAATGGCTAGACCATGAGTTTCCTCTATTGTGCTTAGATGATTCTGAATTCTTTTTAATTCCTTGTCTTTTTCCTTTAACACGGCAGCAACAGCTTCATCTTCAGCTGCAAATTGGGAAAGCCACTTTAAATTTGACTCATGGTTAATAAATTTTTCAATAAATTTTTTGCGATTAATTTTTGCTTGTTTAACGCAAATATCCATCACTAATCTTTCTTGTTCGCGAATGCGTTGAGTGACATCGATCACTATTATGACTTGTTTTTTAAAATACTGAGGTGTCCACTTTATTTCAAGAAACCGCTCAGCAAGTGCATCCATTGCCTTATTGGTTTTTTCGTGTTGGTAGCCATTCTTTTTTAAGGATGATTCAACGAGCTTGTAGGCTTTTTTAATTGCCGCTATTTTATCTTCCGCTTCCTCTATGGTGGGGCCCGTTGGCTCTACTGTTTCTTCTGCATCGTCGTCTTTATCAGAGGGGACTGCTGCAACTTTAGAGTCATCGTACTCAGGTTCGTTAAGGTCAATAAAGTCGCTGAGTATATCGGTTAGGCGCAAGCCATTTTCTTCACCTACGGTATCAAAATCAGCAAGTAGGGTTTCAACAACAAATCTTGAGCGTGAGACAGCTCGTACAATCTGGCGTTGACCTTCTTCAATTCTGCGTGCAATTTTTAATTCTTCGGGGCGGGTTAAGAGACCTACGGAGCCCATTTCACGCATATACATTCTGACTGGGTCTGTAGTGCGCCCAAATTCACTATCAACGGATGCTAGAGCTGCAACTTCTTCGGCATCATCGTCATCTGTTGTCACTTCGTCGTTAGACAAATCATCATCATCTTCTGGTGCAGATTCATGAACCTTGATGCCAAGGCCATTAATCATACCAATAATGTCTTCAATTTGCTCAGGATCAACAATATCATTCGGCAAGTGATCATTAACTTCGGCGTAAGTTAAATAGCCCTGTGCTTTGCCTTTGGCAATTAATTGTTTAAGTTGAGATTGTTGTTGTTCTTGATTCATGATTTACTCTTAAAAATCCATACCGAGTGGTATGAGAAAATTGCTTTATTTGGGGCTCATCAGGCTTAACATTTCCTGTCGCTCATTAGTGCTTAAGTCACTTACCTTTTGTTTTGTATTTAACTCATTAAAACGACTATTTTTCCCCTCTTGAATTAGTATATCTATTGCGCCTGAAAACTCTTCCCTTAGTCCGTCGGAGATAAGAAAATCATGATTCATCATGATATTAATATATTTCTCGGTTTCCTGTCCTCTAAAATGTTCTACTAGTTGAGACTGATTGATATTGGGGTGCTGAGTAATAATTTCAACCACTTGCTTTAATAAGTCGGCACCTGCTAGGTTAATCATTGCCCATTTTATTTTTTTTTGTTCAATGATCTCTATAAAGTCAGGGTTTTGTAACAGCAAAGAAATAACTATTCTTATGGGGGATAATTTTTTATCCGCTTGTTTTTGCTTATGACTTAGGGCCTTAAGTGTAGTCGGCTTTTTAAAAAAATCCAGTTTTTCAACGTTAGATAGTGTTTTTAACTTGTCCTGCATTAAGTCCTGAAAAATACCATTAGGTAATTTCTGTAGGTAAGTCTTTGCCTTATTAATTAAGCTTGCTCGCCCCTCCATGTCGTTAAGGTTTAACCCTTGACTAAGGCGTTCAAAAAAATAGTCAGACAAGGTTTGTGCTGAACTGATTCTCAGCTCAAAATCTTCTAAACCTTGCTCTCTTACCAAGGTGTCTGGATCTACTCCGGCCGGCAGTTGCATAATCTTGATCTGTCGTCCATCACGAAGACAAGGAAAGGCAGCCTCAACAGCTCGCCAGGAAGCTTGTCTTCCAGCTTTGTCGCCATCAAAACAAAGCACTAGCTCTGTACTGAAGCGGAACAATAATTCCAGATGATCTTTTGAGGTCGCCGTTCCTAAGGTTGCAACCGAATAGCCTAGGCCAAACTGTGCTAAAGCAATAACATCCATATAGCCTTCAACGACAATAATGCGTGCTGGCTTGGCATTTTTACTCAATAGCTCATACAGGCCATAGACTTCACGTCCTTTATGGAAAACGCTCGTTTCTGGGGAGTTTAGGTATTTGGGTAAAGAGTCGTCCAGAACTCGGCCACCAAAACCTAATACCCGACCGCGCCTATCGCGAATGGGGAAAATGACTCGTCCTCGAAAACGATCATATACTGAGCCGCTGTCATTTGCAATTGCTAAGCCAGCATCAATAAGTTGCTGAGCGTTAAAGCGCTTGCTCAAGGCATCCCAGCTATCCAGTGCATAACCCAGCTGAAACTCTCGTGCGACTTCGCCACTTAAACCACGCGATTTGAAATAATCAACTGCCTCCTTAGCGGATGCATTATCTCTAAGTTGTTCTACATAAAAACTAGCAGCCTGCTCAAGCAGTTGAAAAACTTCTGCTGCATTATTTTTTTTTGTGGGTGCACTTCCAGATTCTCTTGGTACTTGCACGCCAGCAAAATCTGCTAAATCTTCCACCGCCTCAACAAAGCCAAGGTGGCTATACTCCATCAGAAATGTAATGGCATTGCCCCCTGCACCACAGCCAAAGCAATGATAAAGCTGCTTGTTGCGTGTTACCGCAAAGCTAGGGGTTTTTTCAGTATGAAAGGGGCAGCGGGCAACATAACTACTGCCCGATTTTTTTAGCGGAACATAGGAATCAACCAGTTCGACTATATCAACCCTGACCAAAAGGTCATCTATAAAGGGTTGAGGGATTTTGCCAGCCATAATCAGCGAAAACTTAGGTCGCTAACATCGCCTTTATTTGTACACTGACCACTGACATGTCAGCACGCCCTTGCATCGCTGGTTTTAAGATAGCCATCACCTTGCCCATATCTTTAATAGAGCTTGCCGAACAGTCTGTAATGGCTGCTTGAACCATTGTTGCTATCTCATCTTTAGTCAATGCCTGAGGCAAGAAATCCTGTATAACAAGAATTTCTGCTTCTTCTACTTCTGCCAGTTCTTCTCTGCCAGCTTCACGATATTGCTTGATAGATTCTCGACGCTGCTTAAGCATTTTATCCAGCACAACGATCACTTGCTCGTCATCCAAAACAATCCGCTCATCCACTTGTTTTTGCTTAATGGCTGCCATTATTAACCGGATAACGCCTAAGCGTTCTTTTTTCCGGTCTCTCATCGCTTGTTTCATTTCGTCTTTTAGACGATCCTGCAGGGTTGCCATATTAGTTACAGTTGTGGGCGGCCGCGACGTAGATTTTTCAATGCATAACGTTCGCGTGATAATTTTTTAAGATGACGTTTTACGGCAGCAGCGGCTTTACGCTTACGTTCAGCTGTTGGTTTTTCATAAAACTCGCGACGACGAACTTCAGATAAAACGTCCGCTTTTTCACAAGAGCGTTTAAAACGGCGAAGAGCAATATCAAATGGTTCGTTTTCTTTAACTTTAATTGCAGGCATAAATTTTTCCAGTTTGCTAAAATTCAGGTTTTATAGTGCCAGCTGAACCCAATAAACTCAGCTAGCGAAACCCTCAATTATATCAGTAATTTTTTTAAAATCAAAAACCAATGTATATTTTAGGTATAGAGACATCGTGTGATGAGACTGGCGTGGCTATTTATCATAGTAGTAAAGGCCTTATACAGCATTGCTTGTACAGTCAGATTGCCATGCATAATGAATATGGCGGTATCGTGCCCGAGCTTGCCTCGCGTGACCATATTCGTAAACTTATTCCGCTTATTGATGAGTGTCTGCAGCGCAGTCAGTTAATGAAAAGTGATATTCAGGGTATTGCCTACACCGCTGGACCTGGTCTGGTCGGTGCGTTGCTGGTCGGTGCAGCGACTGCTAAAAGTCTGGCCTGGTCATGGGGAATTCCCGCCATTGGAGTGCATCATATGGAAGGCCATCTACTTGCCCCCATGCTAGAAAAGCAGCCTCCGGAATTTCCTTTTGTTGCCTTGCTTGTCTCGGGTGGACACACGCTTTTAGTTGAAGTGAAAAGTATGGGGCATTACCAGTTACTGGGAGAATCACTTGATGATGCAGCTGGCGAAGCTTTTGATAAAGCGGCCAAGATGCTAGGGCTTGCCTACCCGGGTGGGCCGCTATTAGCAAAACTCGCAGAACAAGGTCAGGCAAATCGATTTAAATTTCCTCGCCCTATGACTGACCGCCCTGGCTTAGACTTTAGCTTTAGCGGACTAAAAACTTTTACCATGAATACCTTAAACAACACCGATAAAACAGAACAGGACAAAGCCGATGTAGCACTGGCGTTTCAACAGGCAACAGCAGAAACACTGGCAATAAAATGTAAACGTGCGCTTAGACAAACGGGCTTAAAGCGCCTTGTTGTTGCCGGGGGAGTGAGTGCCAATACCCAGATACGTGAGACATTAACGGCTATGGTAGGCAAGGAAAGGGCTGAGATTTTCTTCCCTAGGCCTGAATTTTGCACTGATAATGGCGCAATGATTGCCTATGCAGGTTGTCAGCGATTACTTGCGCAGCAACAGGAATCATTAAGCATTAATGCCAGACCGCGCTGGCCGATTGATGAGCTTTATGATTCTTCCCCTGCCAATAAGCGCTGAATGTTGCCTTTATGTCGCCAGATTAAAATAACGACAATCAGGGTGGAAACATAAACCAAAGCTTGCATCCCCATTATAAAATATATATAAAGGGGGGCAAGCGATGCCGCAACCAGTGCCGACAATGAAGAGATTTTAGATAATTTATAAACGCTAACCCAGGTTAAAAGTATCGCTAAGCCAACCATCCAGTTGGCGCCCAGTAGAACCCCAAAAGAGGTAGCCACACCTTTGCCACCGGCAAAGCCAAAAAAAACTGGATACAAATGCCCTAAAAAAGCCGCAAGCACAACGCCAGACAAAATTAAGGGTTCTACATTCAGGGTCTGAGCTACCAATACGGGTATTAAGCCTTTTAGCATGTCACCTAACAGAGTAATTGCGGCTGCTTTCTTGCCGCCGATACGCATCACATTTGTTGCGCCGGGGTTGCCAGAGCCTTCGCCACGCGGATCAGGCAAGCCCATTAATCGACAAACAATAATTGCACTGGAAATAGAGCCTAATAAGTACGCCGCTGGGACTAATAACCATTCCGTCATTTTTCTTCCTATTTTATAAAATTTGAGTTCACTACTTGTATGATAGGGATATTTCCCTGATACTTATACTATCTATAGTAATTATAATAATAACCGGGAGCGTTATGGACATTATTTTTTTAGGCGGTTTGAAAATTGACACAATTATTGGCATTTATGACTGGGAGAGAGAAACCAGACAAACCGTCATCCTGGATATTGAAATGGCTCATGATATCAAAAAAGCGGCTGAAACGGATGATATAGAAGATACACTGGATTATAAGGCTGTTTCTCAAGCTGTTATCAGTTTTGTTGAAGAAAGTGAGTTTTTTCTTGTTGAAAAACTTGCTGAAGAAATTAACAGTATGATTCGTAAGCAATTTAATGTTCCCTGGGTAAAGCTGACACTGAATAAAAAAGGTGCCATCAGTGGTGCAAGTGATGTTGGCATTATTATTGAGCGCGGTGCAAAATAACGATGCCTCTTTGTTTTATCAGCATTGGTAGCAATATTGATCGGGAGCATAATATTAATTCCGCTCTCGACGCATTGCAGTGTGAATTTGGTGAACTTAAGCACTCCAGCATATACGAGTCAGACTCTGTTGGCTTCGCTGGCGATGCATTTTACAACCTGGTCAGTGCATTTTATTGCGATGAGGATGTTAGCGATATTGCCCGGCAATTAAAAAACATAGAAGCAAAACACGGTCGAGTGCGTGGCGAAGAAAAATTTTCTTCGCGCACATTGGATATAGACTTGCTGCTATATGGGCAGCAAATAATTAATAATGAAATCCTGAGCATCCCGCATAAAGATATTTTAAATTACGCTTTTGTACTTGAGCCTCTGGTCGAAATCGCTGCTGACTATTTTCACCCGGTTAGTAAAGTGAATTATGCTCAACTATGGTCAGACTTTGATAAAACTAATCTGCAACAACGAAAAGTTTCTCAGCCATTCAGGAATCTTTAAGCTGCTTGCCTTAACTGTCACTGCACAAAGCATAAGTAGTGAGTTTTAGTAGGCTTTAGAGTTTTTACTATTGCGAAAAATAAGTGGTTGCTCATCAGCTGATAAAGCACTTTTCCTGGCCGAGTCTATCGCATCCTGAATCACTTTTCTGTCAGGTGATTTGCTACACACAGGGTCGGTTTTATACATGTCGCCGGTAAGGATATAAGCCTGGCAACGGCAACCACCAAAATCTTTATCTTTTTCATCGCAGCTTTTGCAAGGTTCTTGCATCCACTCATTACCGCGGAAAAAGTTAAAGGCTTTAGAATCGTGCCAGATTTCGGAAATGCTATAATCATTGACGTTAGGGCAGTCCAGGCCGGGTAGTTCGCGAGCTGAATGACAGGGCAGGGCAACACCATCGGGTGCAATGGTTAAAAAAGTAGTCCCCCAGCCGTTCATACAGGCTTTAGGGCGGTCTTCATAAAAATCAGGCACGACATAATAGATTTTCATTTTGCCGGCGACTTTTTTCTTAAAAGCCTGTGCGATTTCTTCAGCTTGTTCAAACTGTTCCTGAGTGGGGAGTAGTAAATCACGGTTGGCATGTGCCCAGCCATAATACTGAGTATTGGCAAGCTCTAAATAATCAGCACCAAGTTCTTCTGCCATAGCAAGAATTTCCGGCATCTGATGAATGTTTTCACGATGAATAACCACGCATAACACCATAGGATAGCCATGTTTTTTTACTAAACGGGCGACTTCTTGCTTGTGCTCAAAAGATTCTGTTCCCGCCAGGTGGTCATTCAAATCCTGGGTGCTGGCCTGGATGCTGACTTGAATATGATCCAGCCCAGCCTCTTTTAGCTGAATGATTTTTTCTTCTGTTAAGCCATAGCCTGAGGTAATCAGGTTCGAATAATAGCCTAATTCACGTGCATGCTTAACTAATTCAGCTAGATCTTGACGTGTTAAAGGCTCTCCTCCTGAAAAACCGAGTTGTACTGCTCCCATTTTACGCGCTTCGGAAAGTACCCGTTTCCAGTCTTCGGTGCTGATTTCGTCGCTGTGCTTTGCATAATCCAGAGGATTAGAACAATAAGGGCACTGTAAAGGACATTTATAGGTCAGTTCTGCGAGCAGCCAGCGAGGCGGGGTAATGTTAGTCTTGTTGGATCCAGCCATTTTTAAGTGCCACCTCTAGGAAACTGGTAATATCGTTTTTTAAACCCGTTGTTGCAAATTTTTCTTCCAGATCAACAACGATTTGATCAAGATTTCGTGTGCCATCACAAAGCTTTAGAATTTCTGCCGAACTTTGATTTAGTTCAACCATGCCTTCAGGATAAAGAATAACGTCTTTTTGTTGTGCCTCTTCCCATTGCAAACGGTGCATGGAGGAGAATTGTATTTTTTGATCTGGATTAATGCTCATGGTTTATGGTTAGTGTAGGCTGGGTTATATTTTTGAACGAAGTGAAAAAACGTAACCCGGCAATAGGCGGGATTATCGGTAAATGCTGGGTTACGTTATCTCGCTTTGCGAGACAAGCTAACCCAGCCTACATTATTCGTTGTTTTCTATATTAAAATATGGAGGCATATCGTTAATATACGCCATATACATAGCATCGGCCATCGACCACAAGACATTTAACTTGAATTGTAAAATTTCAATCATACGCTCTTGTTGTTCGCGTGTCTTGTAGTAATCAAGCGTAATTTCTAATCCATGCTCTACATCACGGCGTGCTTCAGTTAAGCGTTTACGGAAGTAAATATAGCCTTCCTGCTCTACCCATGGGTAAAGTTCCGGCCAATTGTCCAGGCGTTGCTGATGAATTTTGGGGGCAAATAATTCTGTTAACGACGAGCTGGCCGCTTCATGCCAGTCTGAGTTGCGCGCAAAATTAACATAGGCATCGACGGCAAATTTGACACCCGGAAGCACATGCTCTAAAGAAATGACTTCTTCGCGCGTCATACCAACAGCAATCCCGAGTTGTACCCAGGCTTCGATGCCACCTGGGTCACCTGGATGACCATCGTGATCAAGAATGCGCTGTGTCCAGATAGCACGGGTTTCACGGTCTGGACAATTAGCTAATATATTGGCATCTTTAATCGGAATCATAATCTGATAATAAAACCGATTAGCGACCCAGCCTTGTAGTTGTTTCTGGGTGAGCTTACCTTCATTCATCAAGGTATGCATGGGATGATGGATATGATAAAACCTTTCCATGCCACGTAATTGGGTCTCAAATTCTGCACGAGACCAAGGTGTTTGTTCTGTCATATTTACAGCTCTATATTCATGTTGTCGAACGACACTTCTATGCCGTGTTGGTTTAGTATATCGCGCTCTTTTGATTCTTCATTTAGAATCGGGTTGGTATTATTGATGTGGATCAAAATTTTGCGCGGTTTTTCCATTGCATCTAAAATTTCGATCATGCCATCTTTGCCTGACTGCGGTATATGGCCGATTTTTCTTGCCAATAATGGGCGGCCAACAGAAGCAAGTTCATCATCGGTCCAGAATGTACCGTCAACCATGACGCAGTCAGCTTCAGCCATTGCTTTTTCTACGTGCGCTTCTATTTCGCCTAAACCTGGCGCGTAAAAGGTGGTTTTGCCGGTTGAAATCTGGCGAATGATCATGCCAATATTATCACCTTCGTGTGGGTCGTTGCGGTGTGGTGAATAAGGCGGTGCTTTGCTTTTAAGCGCTAAGGCAGTGAATTCAAGATCATTAATATTAGGGATGGTAAAAGAATCACCATTTAATGGGATAGGGTGATCAATGACACCACAAAAGTGTTCCAGAATATTAAAAATAGGGAATCCAGTGGTGAGGTCTTGCTTCACCATGTCCGTACAATAAATATTTAGCGGGTCACCCTCGCGTAAAATGAGTAGACCCGTCGCATGATCAATTTGAGAGTCAATAATGACAATGGCTTCTATGCCTGTGCCACGCACTTTATTTTTGGGGTGGATTTCCGGGAAGTTTTCTAATTGTGCGCGTACATCGGGAGAGGCATTAAATAATACCCAGTGTTCACCATCAGAGGAAATGGCAATAGATGACTGGTTACGCGTGCTGGCTTTAATGGAGCCTGACCTTACGGCTTTACAATTTGGGCAACTGCAGTTCCATTGAGGAAAACCACCACCTGCGCCTGAGCCGAGAACTCTTATTTTCATGATGCTATAGATTGCTTAAGTTTAAGAATAGAAGGCAAAAAAAAAGGCTCTTGAAGAGCCTTTTTTTCTCTAAACCGAAAAATTAACGGTTGTAGATGTACATAGTTACTTCAAAACCAAAACGTAGGTCTGTGTATGCTGGTGTTTCCCATTTCATAAAATATCCTCCGGAGTTATGTTTAATTTTTTTTTATGCTAGCTTGATCAAGTAAGCTACATCAAAGTATACGATGAACTGTTTTTTTGCGCAACTTAAATTAAGGCAGAGAGCATCGCGAAAGTGGGGAATGAGTATTATAAAGTTGGAATTATTGATCCCTCCTTAGTCGTTAATAGAGTGTTTTGTGGGGTGTAAATCGGGTAAGTGTGACTCAAGTGAGCTGAAGTTATGCTCTGCATCTTTTTTACAGGTGTTTTGTGAGCTATCTGAATAATTACATAAAGTTAGCTTGTGTTGCTACTAAGCTATATATTGTTATTTTCACTTGTGCGCAGATAGATACAGAGTTATATTAACCTTACCGATAACAATAATAATAGTGTTGAGGAGAAGTGTTATGGTTGGTGATATATTTGTACTTATTTTCGGTATGTGGATTGTTGCTGTATGTGCATTCGCACCGCTAGGCTACTTTATTTATATGTATACCATGAAAAGTGGCGAACCTTTTGGTGATACCGAGCCTCATGGTGACAGTGAATCAAAAGTACTGGATTTAGCTGAGCTGCTTATTCACAAAGTGAAAGGTTTGCTGGGTAAAAATTAAGTGATTTATTGTGGAATGGGTGGAGTCGTAACGACGTAAAAGGCTATGTGGCCTAGCCGTTAGCATTGTCTGGTAGGTAGCGTAAAAGAAACTCCACCCACCCCACTTAACTATCCTTACAGCTTGGGCAGTGTATATTTTTGCGTAACTTCATTTCATTCCATTGCATGGATAGCCCATCCAGCAATAACAGTCTGCCAGCCAAAGTTTCCCCAATATTCATTATTATTTTCATCGCCTCCATTGCCTGAACACTGCCAATAATGCCAGTAATCGGGGAAATAACCCCATTTGTCGCGCAATTCTGTAATTCTTCTCCACTTTCTGCATATAGGCAGTTGTAACAAGGGGTATTATTACCCGCAGCAAAAACACTTACCTGGCCTTCAAAGCGAATGGCAGCGCCTGAAACCAAGGGTTTATTATGTTTTACACAGGCTTTATTAATTGCAAAGCGAGTGCTGAAATTATCCGAGCAATCTAGTACTACATCAACGGCAGAAACTGCTTTTTCTAATTGCTTTCCCTGTAAGCGTTGTTTAACTGCAGTGATATGCGTATCTGGATTTATTTTATTTAGTGTTTGCCGGGTTGAAATGACTTTATCAGTCCCAATATCGTCTGTGTAATGAGTAATCTGTCTTTGTAGGTTGGATAAATCGACCTGATCATCATCGTAGATAGTGATTGTGCCAACGCCTGCTGCCGTAAGGTAAAGCGATGCGGGCGAACCAAGGCCGCCGGCACCAATAATAAGTACGTGTGCATTAAGTAACTTTTCTTGTCCTTCTATGTCTACCTGAGGGAGCATGATTTGGCGGCTATAGCGTAACAGTTGTTGGTCGTTCATAGTGTTGTGATCATTGAATAAGTAGAGTGTTAATGATGCCATAGACTTGACAGATTACAAAAGCAGATTATTATTAGCACTCGTATTGAGTGAGTGCTAACAGTTTTTAATTTTATATTTTTTTATTATTATTGTCAGGAGATGTTAATGAATATACGTCCTTTACACGACCGTGTGATAGTTAAACGTGTTGAAGAAGAAACTACTACAGCAAGTGGTATTGTATTGCCAGGATCGGCAACTGAAAAGCCAAGCGAAGGTGAAGTTCTAGCTGTCGGTAATGGCAAGCAGCTAGATAATGGTGAAGTACGTGCGTTAGAAGTGAAAGTAGGCGATAAAGTCCTGTTTGGCAAATACTCTGGATCAGAAGTAAAAGTCGACGGTGAAGAAGTGATCGTTATGCGTGAAGAAGATATCATGGGTATCT
>WTCN01000050.1 GCA_013138555.1 Methyloprofundus sp.
AGAGACTGTGAAAGTATTATGTGTAGGTTGGGGTGAAGCATGAACCCCAACAACTGAGGCTAGGTAAACCATTGATTGTTGGGGTTCGCAAGCTCACCCCAACCTACGGAATCTATCTTTTTAGATAGATTATTGAATACTTTCACAGTCTCTTTAGCCTACATAACTTGCGATTTTATCCATTGCATAAGCACCTGCTTAGCTAAACTGCAACAACTCCCCCTGCCTATCAAAAGCTAAATATTTAGATAGATCACCACCATTTTGCACGGTCTGAACCATCATTTTTAGGACGGGTTCTGCTTCATCAGCTGTCGGCAGCATCCCATTCTTACCCGAAAGACACGCGATTAAAACCAGGTTCCAGTCTTGTTCCATCTGCTCCGATTCTGTTGCCAAGTCAGCAAAGTTAGTTAATTCCTGTAAATCTTTATCCACACACATAATGGCATTTAATTCCCCGCCCTTCCCTGAATGAAAGGATTTCTCATCTTCTGCACTATATTCTGTGGGTAAAGAAGTCTGTAGAAAAACAAATAGAAAACGCTGTGGCTCGCTTTGCTGTCTGCCTACGGCTAATAAACTTTGGTAATCGGTAATACTAATCAATTTTATCTTCCTTTTTTGTGTCTTTAATTAACTGTTCAATTGACGCTACAGCGAGCGATACTGCATCATAACGGGCATAGTCAGCCTGTAGTTCACGAGCTTTTTGCTTATATTGTGGGTTGTGTAAAATAGTCTCTACTGCCTGTTTAATATTAGCAGCCGAGGGGCTTTGTTGTCTCAGGTTAATGCCTGCACCTGAATTTTCCACTCTGGCGGCAACCTCCATCTTGTCCTCGGTCGCACCTGCGATAATAACAGGTACGCCATGAGCCAATGCATTCTGTGTGCCGCCCATTCCACCGTTGGAAATCATCATATCAATATGCGGCAGTATATTCCCGTGGGGGATATAGCTTGCTGCATACATGTTTTGCGGCAAGGTCTTTAGCGTATCTGGATTAGCTGGAACAATCAACACATTAACCGGCACATCTTTTAATGCGGCAATCGTTGGTCGAATCAGGTCATTGGGGTTGTTCGCAACGGTGCCTTGGTTAAGTAAAATAATAGGCAAATTCTGATCAATGTCAGCCCACCAGTCAGGCAGCTGATAATCAGCATCGGCAGCCGTCAGTATCGGGCCAATAAAGCGGAAATTATCTGGCATTTTATGCCGCGAATACTCAAAAGAAGGGGTGGAGGTATGCAAAACAAGATTGGGAATCTCAAAGCCTTTAATAAAAAAACTTTTATCAAAAGCAGCGAGCCCCACTTGCGTTCTGATACGGTTAACATGAACCTGAACATCCCTAAATATAAGTTTTTCAAAAATCCTGTTTAACAGGTTATTTTTCAATTTACCCAGTATTGATTTACCGGGCAATAAGCCTAGTCCGAAGGGGGCTATGTCCTTGCCGGGTAAGCTAAGCGGTATAATAGAGAGCCTAATGCTCGGCGGCCCGCCTAATTCAGTTATCCAGTTTCCGGCAAGCATAAACGTATCACACACGATCACATCGGCCGGGAAGTCTGCCAATACATTTTTCAGCTCGCTGAGTATATCAGGCAGCTGATCATACATAATATGCTTTAAATAAAATTTGATCTGTGCAAGACCGGTTTTATTTTTTAGACCAGGGAAAAAGTCATAGACGGCTTGCTCCCCCGGATCCCACTGGCTAGGAAGCGGATAAAAACGAGCCCCTAAGCTCTCTAGCCGCTGTTTAAATCGGATCCCCGTGATACAAACAAGCTCATGCCCTTGAGCAATAAGTTGAGTGATGATGGGAACAAATGGATTGACATGACCATCAGCTGGCTCAATCAGGATAATTATTTTACTCATAGAGCTATTATACTTCGCACGGTGATCGCGCGAAGCATAATACAATCAAATAATAAAATCTATTGACTCATCATCACTCGTTTTGCTTCAGCCTCTAAATCTATATAAGGTGTTCCTTCAACGGTTACCCCAACAAAAGCAATCGTTCCTCCACTAAATTTACTCGGTGTTGGGTATAACTCACTCACTGCATCTCCACTATCATAAGCGATGCATAAACCATCTCCAGATAGCGTAAATTTAGCGGGTTGTGTTTTCATTGGGCCTTCTGCCACTAACTCTTCATTGATGTAAAGTTTAGTCGTACCCAAAGACTCGCCATTTTTACCTGTTTTTTCTCTGATAAACTCCATTCCTAAGGTATATTTTCCAGGCGTTAGTTTTATTGAAGATTCAAAAACTTGTTCCGGTTTTATACCTAAAAAGTTATAGACATAATAGAGCTTATTATTCTTTATAAATAAAGAGTGTCCTCCAAAGCGTGAACCGTGCGCAAATATAACGCCTGAAGAATTATTAGTCAGCTCAACATTTGCCAATATTTTATATGAACGCCCTCTTACATTGACAGCGACACCTTCTGGTACGGGCGCAGTGTTGGGATAATAAACATATCGATCCCTGGCTGGTTCTTGAGAAGGTCTTTCAATACTAATGATTTCTGCGGCACTTCTATCATCCAACGGCAAAACATTGTTTTTATCAGCTTCTACAAACCATGCTTCTATTAGTTCCTGTAGTTTTTCCGGATTTTCTTTAGCAAGGTCTTTAGACTCAGACCTGTCTACAGAGACATGGTATAGTTCCCAATCATCTTTATCAAAGTTTCCTTTTCCTGAAAGTGGCGCGTGTACGGCAGCCGCTTTCCAGCCGTCTTTCCAGATGCCACGAGAACCTAACATGGCAAAATATTGCACTTCCTTTTGTGTTGGGTCGGTTGGTTTTGCAGCAAAAGTATAGGCCATTGATACACCTGATAGTGGCTCTTGTTCAACGCCTTTATAAATTTTTGGCATTTCAAGATCGACTAATTCAAGAATGGTCGGCACAATATCAACTGAATGATGGTATTGCTGACGTATTTCACCTTTAGCCTTTATGCCCTTTGGCCAGGAAATAATAAGAGGATCGTTAGTGCCACCCGCATATTGTGAGTAACGTTTAAACATTTTGAATGGAGCAGAAAAAGCAGAGGCCCATCCGGTAGGGAAATGTTCATAGGTTTCTGGCCCGCCTAAAACGTCTAAATATTTCATGTTTTCTGATAGTTCATCAGGGTAGCCATTGAAAAATTTATTTTCGTTAACCGAACCATTAGGAGTCCCTTCACCCGAAGCGCCATTATCAGCCGCATACAATACAATGGTATTGTCTAACTGATCGCTTTCTTCCAGATAATCAATAATACGTCCTACCTGAACATCAGTATATTCTGAAAATCCGGCATAAACCTCAGCCATTCTGGCAAATAGTTTTTTTTCATCTGCATTTAATGAATCCCAAGGACGAACATTGTCAATAGGCGCTGCCATATCTGCTCGCATCGGATTCATAGGTGTGTTTACCGTTCCTGCCGGTAAGATTCCTTTCTCAATCATACGTCCGGTTACCCACTCCCTATAGACATCGTAACCTTGATCAAATTTTCCTTTGTATTTTGCTATATATTCTTTAGGCGCATGATGTGGTGCATGGTTTGCACCTGGGTTAAACCATAAGTACCAAGGTTTAGAAGGGTTTGTTGCCTGTTGGTCGCGTAGCATTTCAAGTGCATGGTCAGCTAAATCTTTAGAAAGATGGTAGCCTTCTTCTGGCGTTGCAGGTGCTTCAATAAAATGATTATCTTCGATTAAATCGGGATACCATTGATTGGTTTCACCGCCAATAAAACCATAAAAGCGATCCCAACCCATTTGTAATGGCCATTGTTTTTTGCTGGCTCCAGAAGCAACATCTTGCTCAGGTACGTTGTGGTTTTTTCCAACCCAGAAAGTACTCCAACCATTATCCTGCAATATTTTAGACAGTGGTGTCACTCGTTCAGACATTCTGCCATTAGCACCAGGAAAACCATCGGCTGTTTCGGTAATGGCTGCCATACCGTTTAAATGGTGGTTTCTTCCTGTTTGTATGGTTGAGCGCGTAGGCGAACACAGTGCAGTCGTATGCCATTGCGTATAGGTTAAACCATTTGCAGCAAGCTTATCTAAAGTGGGCATTTTAATAGCCCCCCCATAAGGAGACCAAGATCCAAGGCCTGTGTCATCATACAAAACAAATAGAATATTAGGGGAACCTTTGGGTGCCGATTTTGGTGTGTATGCCGACCAATCTGATTGAGAATCTCTAACATCTAAAGCAATTTTACCTTTAAACTCCGGTGAGTTGCTGTTAGCTTGCTTGGGCTCTTTAACTATTTGATTACACCCTGTTATCGCTATTGTTAAGAGTGAAAATACTGATACTTTAAAAAGTATTCGGCTGCTAAAGTGTGTTTTCTTCATTTGCTATCCATAATTAAATAATTGTAAAAATAAAATTTATTTAGTGAAAAAAATAATTGTTTCTTTTTCTTTATTCTGTGTAGGGCTAAAGGTGAGAATCCTGTAAAAACAAACAATGTGTTTATCAAAAGTAGGTTTTAAAGGTAAGGGATTCTATTTAAGCGATTGGAATTCTAACGCACTTTCCCTTCTGAAATCAAAAATTAAGCTAAATTAAGAAAGCAGTCAGTAGGGTATGCAAGCTTTTCCGCACGGCTTTTGAAATCCAGCCTGCTAAATCGCGCCTTTGACTAGCGTTATCAACATGTGCAATATAGTTTGCTAATTCAAATAGCACGGGAACATAAATATATAACCTATATTTATGTTTGAAACCGCTCAATAGCTTGACTTCGGTGATTACCAAATTGCAATAATATTGGCTCACTAATCTTCCCTGAAATATTCAGTAAGTTCTTGCTCATAAATAATTCCTACATTCCTTATTGATATAGCATAGGGTGTGCTGAGGCACGAAGCGCACCTTTTAGCGCGATGCGCTTCGTGCCTCAGCACATCCTATATGAGTTAATAGCAATCTAGGGAGTCTAAAGTCTCTAATGATTCAAAGTGGAAGTTTAATTTCTGAGAGTCTATATATAAAGGGACGCTACCCTTAAAGACAAAAAAACAGACAGGCATAAAAAAACCAGCTCTGAAGGCTGGTTTTATTGCTTTACTAGGACAAGAAATGGTGGCGATAGTGGGGATCGAACCTACGACCTCAGGGTTATGAATCCTGCGCTCTAACCGGACTGAGCTATATCGCCATATCTTGATGAGTTATTTAGTAAACAACCCTAATAAAGAGCGGAAATTATAACCGCTCTTTAG
>WTCN01000139.1 GCA_013138555.1 Methyloprofundus sp.
GTGCCTGCTGCATACCTTGCGCATGTACGATTGCATGGATAGGATAATCAATACAAATTCCGATTAAGGTAGAACCAATCGCAATCGTCATGCCATGCACTGAACCAAACATGAAATTAGTGACTAAAACAGCGACAGTCATCACCATCATTAGCAAAGAAAATACCCAGAACAAAACCCGGAATGAGCGGAAAATAAGCAAAAATAACAGCATTAATACCAGCGAAGAGAAAATGCTGATAAATTTAATATCCCTCTCTATCATCGTCTGCGTTGCGACGGCAAACAGAGGAACACCCGTCATATCTAGCTGATAGTCATCACTTGATGTTTGCAGGCTGGCAAAAGAGTTCTGGATTTGCTGCTGAATCTGTAATTGCACCGGCACATTCATGCCAGAGCTATGCGTTTCTAGAATAAAATTAGCAAACTGTGTCGATTTTGACGGCTGGCTTTGTAGCTGCGCTGCAATCGCTTTAAATCCATTTAGAGAGAGCAACAATGGATCTTGCACGGCAATTTTCTTTATAAACCGTCCCTGGGGAGAAAGTAAGGCTTGTTTTAAACCTGCCGCCCGTGCAGCCAAAGCTGACTCAGTCAGTATTTCAGCAACGGCCTGTTCAGGATACTGGCTATATAACTGCGCACCATGTTTAGCATATAAACTGGATAAAGCACCTAAAGCCCCTTTTTTCTCATCTGTCGCCCAGACATCGACAACACCTGGAATAGACTTTAACTGCCGTAGCCAGGCTTGAATAAAGGCGGCAGAAACCTTGCCGTTATTCCCCGCATCAATTGATAAAATATAGCGCCGGGATAAAGTACCTGATTGTATCTCACTGGCTAATAAAATTTCTTCGGCATTATCCCCGGCAATCACAAACGCGGATATATCCGTTTTAAACTGCGTGGTATAAACAGCTAAGGCAATCAGTAAGGGCAGACACAGAAAAAAAACGAGTGAGGGTATCAAGCCGCGCACAATTAATGACCTTTGAGTGACTGCAATAAACCCGTTAATTTATGTTTAATTGCCAGACCTTGTTGCGGCTGACTTAAAACATACGAACTACGATCACCATCTGGCAAAAACACTTGCATTTTATTAGCGGCATGCTCACTCAGCCCCTGCATAATAATTTTCAGTGGCTGTTCATCTGGCTCATGCTCTTTAGCGGTCATCTCCAACTTCCAGACTGATTCCATAGCCGTAAACTTCAATTGATAAAGCTGACGTAAATAAACCAGATTAGCTGTCAGCATCGCTTTAAATGCAGCAAGACTGGCCATCATTGGATCGCTTTCATCTAAGTGTAGCTGGTGATAGGTCTGGGTAGCAGGCTTATGGTAGGTCAACTGACTCCCCTGCGCTGCCATTATTTCGATTTCTGGCTTTAGTTGCTGTTTTAGCATCGTTCCGGGAAGCGCTGCATATAAAAAACCACTGCCCTGCCAATCTTCATCAAATAAGCCCATATAGCGTGTTTCCTGATAGACTATTTGCACCGCAGTCTCGGGTTTCATCCGTTGCATAACAGTTTCCAGCGTATCTTCAGCCAGACAGCTTAGCGAAAAACAACACAAAATCAATACAAAACTTTTTTTAATCACCGGCACTTAACTCGCATGTACATCTAGCCAGATTTTTCGCCCATTGACTAACATATTTCTGGCAGATTCTTTAAATGCAGGAATTTTCTCATAAGGTAAGTCTATAGAACGCAGGTAGAAATGTCGCCAAATATATTCAGCAACCATTAACACCCCGGTAAACAGTAAAATCAACACCCCAGTATAAATTGCCCACCATTCTACTGATGCAAATAACGCCAGAAAAACACAGGCCAACACATTAAAGGCAAAAAAGCTGGTCCACATGATCGTCAAATAGCGACAATAGTTAACCAACGCTAATGGCATAGGTATATCTGGAAATTCAAGCCGTGCAAAACGCTCAATCAAAGAAGGCCCTTTACCGCTTAATAAGGTTTTGCCAAAAAATAACATTAAAGTTAGCTGTATAACAATAGGGATCAGTTTTGCCATCAAGTCTTGATAAAAAACAGTCCCTAAAAGTAACACTAAAACAATCACTAATTTTTGTGCTCGCTGCTGTGTGTGTTTTGCTTTTATCGCCAGATAAAAATAAAATCCGGCAATCAGCGCAGGCGCAAACCAGACTACACCGTCCTGTACGCCTCTATAAACAAGATAGGGGTATAGCAAAAAAACAATACTGCCAATAATACTGCGTAGTATGCTGAGCATAAGGGAATTACTTTGTTCTATTTTCCACAATAAATCCAGCCAAGGAATTTAATGAAGCAAATATCTCCTGATTTCGTTCATCTTCAGAGGTAATTTTAACACCGTATTTCCGGTCCAGTAGCACCGCGATCTCTAAAGCATCAATTGAGTCCAGCCCCAAACCTTCACCAAACAAAGGCTCATCAGGAATTATTTCCTCAGCAGAGACATCTTCTAAATGCAAGCCCTCAATTAACAATGTTTTTAATTCTGCTACCAATTCTTGAGACATGTTTTCCTTATCCAGACTAAAATTTAATTGCGGGTATTTTACCTTATTTCCTCTACGGCATGGGAATGAAATAAGCTGAATCATCCTTTGTATTCGGTTTAAATTCTATATAAACGACATAGCTGTCCATGTAACCCCAAAGATCATTACTTTCATCAATACCTTCGCCAATTTAAATTTTGGTCAAAAAAGACAATTTCAGACCTATATAGATCAATCACTTATAAATTAAAATTACACGAATAATAGCTACTTTTTCATTTTGGCGAAGGTATTGTTTCATATGTCATGATTTTTACTTTATCGCCATTAACACTGAGAGTTCCGGCTCCGTACCTATTCATTGTTCGTAAACTGTGTCCATTCCAGGTCAGGTTTTTGATAACATCTATCCTTTCTTTATCTTTAACTATGCCAATATATATCACTTCTTCAGGTAGCTGTATTGCTTCGATAGTAGCTGCGAATTTAAAAAAAGTTGTCGCCTCTTTAGCAGCGTTATCAAGTTCATCTAATAACACTCCATATCTTGACTTAATATATTTCTCAGTGCCATGCTCTGGAAGTTCAAAGGCATTCTTTACGCTAGATACAATGG
>WTCN01000240.1 GCA_013138555.1 Methyloprofundus sp.
GTCAAGAAATTTATGCGCGTAATCCAGATAGACTCCACTTGTTAAAAATAATTTAAATATATCAGCATCGATATGCTGTTCTTTGACCATAATGCCCATTATATGAAGCGCTGCACTGAGCGTTTTCGCTTTTTTATAAGGCCGGTCAGAGGCTGTTAGCGCTTCAAAAATATCTGCAATTGCCATCATTCTGGCTGTCAAAGGCATCTCTTTACCGCTTAAACCTTTAGGGTATCCGCTACCATCCATTTTTTCATGATGACTACCGGCAATCGTAGGGACATCTTCCAGATGTTTGGGGTATGGAAGGTTTTCCAGCATGATGATGGTCTGTACTATATGGTCATTGATTTTGAAACGCTCTTCGCTAGAGAGCGTGCCGCGCTCAATTGAAAGGTTATAGAGTTCGCCGCGGTTGTATTTATACTCAGGTACATCAAGGTGGAAGCCCCAGGGGTTATTATCAGGCATTTTGTCGCTTTCCTCGCGCTCAATAATATGCTCTGCCTTGTCTGCAAGCAACTTCTCTGCAACGGGTAGCGCCTGTTTAGGGACTTTTTGTTGGCGCTGGCTCTCTTCCCAGGAAACACCGATACGATCATCAAGTGTTCGCATCCAGGTATATTCAGCAATTTTACCCAGGCGTTGAATTTTTTCCTGCGCCATAAACTCTCCGCCCTCATTACATTCAGCAATAAAAGCAAAATCATTGTCTAGCTGGGCTAACTTGCTATCAAGTTCCTGGCGAAGGCTATCAATATTGCGACCTTTAGCCACTTGTTGCCAGTAATGAATTTCAGCATCTCTTTTAAGTACCTCAACACGCATTCTGATTTCATGAATCCGGTCATAAATGGTTTCTAGTTTAGTCGATTTATCAACCACATATTCGGGTGTAGTGACCTTGCCGCAATCATGCAGCCAACTGGCAATATGCAGGGATTCCCATTGTTCTTCATTGAGTTGAAAGTTCTGGAAAGGCGGGGCATTGCTATCACAGGCAGCCTGGGCGATTAATCGGGTTATTTCCGGCACTCTGGCGCAATGACCCCCCGTATAAGGAGATTTAGAATCAATAGCATCGGCAATAAGTTTGATAAATGATTCTAGCAAGGCTTTTTGCATCATCAGTAACTGGCGGCCTTCTAGCGATACCGCAGCAAAACCGGAAAGCTCCTGTACAAAGGCAATATGCTTATTATTATGCTGCTTGCCAGTTTTAGCTTTATAAAGCAGGCAAAGAAGCCCAATGGCCTCTTCATGCCTATTGCGCAACGGCAGTGCAATTATTTGCAGGCTATCAGTGGCTAATTTTTCTAGTAAGACATTTAAGCTGTTGGGGTGTTTTGAAGATAACTCAATCAGACTGCTTTCTTTTTTATTGAGGGCATCCACAAGCTCGTTTTTAGCCTCTAAAGAGATCACTGGAATATCTTTAAGCTCCTTAATATCCTGCCTACCAATATGCATAAAGCTAGGCTCCAGAGTATTTTCCTTTTCGTTATACAAATAGGTCAGAGCTGCACCTGCCCGGCTAATCTGTTTTGTTTGCCGAGTAATACGCTGTAATAATGCATCGAAATTCTGTTCACCTGCCAGCGAGTGAATTAATGAAAGAAACTGGCTAATGGTACTTTTCATCATGCTCATTGCTTTGGCAAGCTTATCGACTTCGGTAATAACCGAGCGTGTTTTCACTGGACGCGTAAAATCAAAGCGGCTAATTAAATCGGCTTCAATCGCTAAATGGCGGATGGGGTTAGAGATTTTTCGTGCAAAAAACCAGATGATAGGGATAGTCAGCAAGATAATAATCGCTGTCAAAATAAGTGATTGTTGACGAATTTTATTAGCAGTGCTTAATAATTCATTTTCAGGTGAGACCATTAATACAAAAAACTTATTTCCTCCTGGTATTTGCATTTCACGAATAGCACCTAGCCAGGTTTGCCCCTGAAAGTTAAAGTGCAAGGATTGAGATACAAGCTCTAAATCCTGACTTAAAAAGCCCAGAACGTCGCTACCCAGTTGGGATAAGGTGGCAATCTTGAAGTGATTATCACTCGTCTTGACAACGAGACGCTTGATGTCTTTATAGATCAGTGCTCTGTCATTTTTATCGAAAACGACAATTTCAGTGTTAGCTGTGGAGATATGACGGCTTAGGGTGTTAGAGAGTTGGTCCAGTGTTATATCTGCCGCAACGACACTGCCTCCGGGAGAGGATTTAATGCTTAAAGTCAAGCCAACCTTACGCAAAAAATAAAATAGATAAGGTTCAGTCGATAGGACTCGGGTATTGTCCAATGCCAGCCTGTACCATGGACGCACACGGGGATCATAGCTTGTTGGCTGAGCTAAATTGCGGGAAATCTCCTGAAGTTTTTGATTATAAAAAATCCGTAGCAGTGAACGCTCACTTGGCTTATCAGTCGCGATGTTGTCAACGATAAAAACGGCACTTTCAGGCGCACTGAAGGTTTTTCGTTCATATTCCGAACGAATATGACGGACAATGAAATAATCGCCATTTAAGTAGCCAACCTGTATCGCAGACATATTTTCTTCATTAGCGAGTGCGGTACTGAGCAAAACCAATGATTCTAAGCGTTCAGCTAAGGTATTGGCCTGGCTAATGGGCGACAATGCAAGGAAATTTACTGTCTGGGTAACAGATTTGCGTATTCCTCCAAAATCCAGCATGAGTTCGCTATTGATCTGGTCGAACAGCTGGTCTCCTGAGGCAATCAGAATTTCAGATGTTTTACGGTAGTTTTGCCAGCTTAAAACGCTACCAAATACGATAATCAGAATAATAAATAAAGAGCTGGTGGTGAAATGCAGTGAGTAAGTCGTGCTTTTTTTTGATTTCATAGCAGTCCTATATTGCCAATCAGCCAAAGCTTAGGAGTCAGAATTCAATAATACCCGAAAGCAGTCCTAGTATATACTCGTATCATGTAAAATTAAAATGTAGAACGAGCTGAAGCTCGCTCTACATTTGCTACTTTTCAGCTTTTGGGTGGAATATAGCCTTCAGGCATTTGAAACCCCGTGCCAAATAAAAATTTCTCCCTTTCTTCTTCAATCATCTTTTTGGCTTTAGGCTCAAAACTGGCCAGGCGGTTCTCATTAATTAGCATCGTTTGCATGCTTAGCCATTCCTGCCAGGCTTTCTGAGAGACATTATCAAAGATATATTGTCCTTTTGGACCAGGAAAAGGCGCTGCTTCCAGGCCTTCTGCCTCTATTCCTAATTTTGCACAGTTTACTAGTCTTGCCATTTTATTCCTCGGTTATTTCATCAAATAATTGTTTAACTGGCGCAGGGAGCGCAATATTTTCAGTCTGTTGATGTTTATACCAGAGTCCCTTTTCTGCTTCCATAACATTATTTATAAGGTTATCCACATAAAGCACAATTGGCTGGTAATCCAGGTGATAATGAGAGAAGGTATGTCGTCTTATTGCTAAGTGCTGCTGTTTAATGAGAGTCATAGACTTTAGCTGCAGCCAGGTATCTAGTTCTGTATCGCTAGCGAGTTCGGGCACGCTCCATAAACCACCCCAGATACCGGTGGGTGCTCTTTTTTCTAGCAAAATCTGCTTATCTTTATTGATTGCAATAATAAAAACACTCTGTTTAACAGGTATTTTTTTACTGGGCTTCGGTGTTGGTAATTCATGTACACGCTGCTGCTGTAGGGCCAGGCAACCTGACTGTAGTGGGCACTCATGACAGCTGGGTTTCGAGCGAGTACAGACTGTTGCGCCTAGATCCATAATGGCTTGAGTATAGTCAGCGACGCGTACTAGCGGGGTATATAGCGTACTTATTTGCCATAATTGTTTATTCACTTGCGTCCCGCCTGTCCAGCCTTGTATTGCTCTAAACCTTGCTAAAACACGGCGCACATTACCATCAAGAATAGGCTGACTTTTAGCAAAAGCGATACTCAAAATAGCCCCGGCTGTCGATCTTCCGATACCGGGTAGCGTCTCTAAGCCTTCCAGTGAGTCTGGAAACTGGTTGGCCTGGTCAATAATACCTGCTGTTTTATGCAGATTTCTGGCGCGTGCATAATACCCCAGCCCGGCCCATAAACTAAGCACTTCATCTAAAGGGGCATTAGCCAGGGTTTGTATATCAGGGTATTGGCGGATAAATTTATTAAAATACGGAATCACGGTGACAACCTGTGTCTGTTGTAACATGATTTCCGATATCCAGACCCGATAGGCTGTCGCTGGATGTTGCCAGGGCAGATCTTTACGTCCAGACTGGTCAAACCAGCTAAGTAGGTTTTGCTGAAAAGTAACTGGGTTCATAATGCTTTATTAAAGAACATAGGAGCTAGAGGTATGAATAAATTCGATTTCATATTATGGGAGGTTCAAATTGGAGGTAGGAGTTTCAGTGCTGGCTCATGGTACATGAAATGTCCTCACATGAAAAAAAATCAGCAGAAAAAATAGAAACGTGCCTAAATATTTAACACGCTTAAGTTTACACAGCGACTTAAGCCTTCTAGTTTTTTTTGTTCATGGCTAAATATGTTAAAATATAGCCCAACAAAAATGAGGTCATTACTCAATAATGATTTTTTTTGAAAAATGTTAAGTACGAGAGTACGGATAAAGATTAAGGAAAAACATGATATTTGTAACAGGTGGGGCGGGATTTATTGGCGCAAACTTTGTTCTGGACTGGCTGTCTCAGCATGATGAACCAGTGGTTAATATTGACAAATTAACCTATGCAGGAAATCTGGAAAGCCTGGCGACATTACAAAATGATAGTCGACATATATTTGTTCAAGGGGATATTGGTGATGCCACTTTAATTGCTGAGTTGCTGGCGCAATATCAACCACGTGCTATCATCAATTTTGCTGCCGAGTCGCATGTTGATCGCTCTATTCATGGCCCGGAAGCCTTTATACAAACCAATGTCGTTGGCACATTTCATTTGCTGGAAGCCATTCGAGCTTACTGGAATAAGCTTGAGGGTAAAAATAAAGCTGATTTTCGTTTGCTACACGTATCCACGGATGAAGTCTATGGGTCTTTAGCGAAGGATGCCCCTGCTTTTACTGAAACCCATCGTTATGAACCTAATAGCCCTTACTCAGCGAGTAAAGCGGCTAGTGACCACTTGGTCCGTTCATACCATCATACTTATGGCTTACCCGTACTGACAACAAACTGTTCAAATAATTATGGCCCTTATCATTTTCCTGAAAAACTGATTCCATTGGTCATTGTCAATGCCTTAGCCGGAAAATCATTGCCTATTTATGGCGATGGTCAGCAAATACGCGACTGGCTTTATGTCAAAGATCACTGCAGTGCCATTCGTCGGGTACTTGAGGCGGGTACGACGGGAGAAACTTATAATGTGGGTGGCTGGAACGAAATGCCCAATATTGAAATAGTGCAAACGGTCTGTGCATTACTGGACGAATTGCGTCCTCGTGCGGATAAACAAAGCTATACTGAACAGATTACCTATGTCACTGATCGTTTAGGACATGACCGCCGATATGCAATTGATGCTCAGAAAATAGAGCGTGAGCTAGACTGGAAACCCGCAGAAACTTTCGCTAGCGGAATTCGTAAAACAGTACAGTGGTACTTGGATAATCAACAGTGGGTGGCTAATGTACAGTCTGGCGCTTATCGCGAATGGGTAGAAAAAAATTATCAGGACCGTAGCGAGTGAAAATACTTTTATTGGGTAAAAATGGTCAGCTAGGCTGGGAACTTCAGCGTAGCCTTGCTCCTTTGGGGGAGGTTATTGCGCTACAGAGAACAAGTCAGGACTATTGTGGTGACCTCACTAATTTACAAGGCCTGGCTACGACTATTCAACAAATAGCTCCCGATATCATCGTTAATGCAGCTGCTTATACAGCCGTTGATAAGGCGGAAAGCGAAGCAGAATTAGCGCAACTTATCAATGCAGATGCGCCTGCCATTTTAGCGCAACAGGCAAAACTTATCGGTGCCTGGCTGATACACTATTCTACTGATTATGTGTTTGACGGGAGTGGAACGACACCCTGGCAAGAGTCAGACACAAGCAGTCCTTTAAGTGTTTACGGCGCAAGCAAACTAGCGGGTGAACAAGCGATACAAGACTCTGGCTGTCAGCATCTTATTTTTCGTACTAGCTGGGTTTATGCGACACGTGGTAATAATTTTGCTAAAACAATGCTACGTCTTGCCCGGGAGCGAGACAACCTGAGCGTGATTAATGATCAGATTGGCGCACCGACCGGTGCCGATTTACTCGCGGATGTTACTGCGCATGTCATCCGTACGTTACAGACTGCACCCGAATTAGCTGGTTTATACCATCTTGTCGCAAGCGGAGAGACCTCATGGCACGGTTTTTCTAGTTTCGTTATAGATTACGCACAAAAACAGGGAGATAATTTAAAAACCACAGTTGAAGCGATCGCAGCAGTCCCCACAAGCGCATTTCCGACGACTGCCAAGCGGCCAAATAACTCCAGGCTGAACACAGACAAACTACAAACTAATTTTGCTTTGACTCTGCCTGATTGGCAGTCAGGTGTCACTCGAATGTTAACTGAAATTTTAGAGAAATAATCATGACGCAACGCAAAGGCATTATCCTTGCCGGAGGATCAGGCACACGCTTATACCCGGTTACCAAGGCAGTCTCTAAACAATTATTGCCTATATACGATAAGCCGATGATTTATTACCCGCTCAGCACATTGATGCTGGCAGGGATTAGGGATATTTTAATTATCAGTACACCACAAGACACGCCACGATTTGAACAGTTACTCGGCGATGGCAGTGACTGGGGGCTTAATCTGCAATATGCGGTACAAGCAAGCCCGGATGGCTTGGCTCAAGCCTTTACCATAGGTAAAGATTTTATTGGCAACAACCCTTCGACACTGGTGCTGGGTGATAATATTTTTTATGGTCATGACCTGGTTAAATCACTGGATAGTGCATCAAGTCAGGGTGTTGGGGCGACGGTATTTGCCTACCATGTACATGACCCTGAACGTTATGGCGTAGTCAGCTTTGATAAAAAGGGGACAGCAACATCAATTGAAGAAAAGCCAGCGCAGCCACAAAGTAATTATGCGATTACAGGGTTATATTTTTATGATAATCAGGTGGTTGATATTGCTAGTAGCTTAAAGCCTTCTGCGCGAGGTGAGCTGGAAATAACTGATGTTAACAAAATATACCTGCAACAACAGCAGTTAAATGTAGAAACGATGGGGCGTGGTTATGCATGGCTGGATACTGGGACTCATGAAAGCATGAATGAAGCAAGTGCCTTTATTGAAACCATTGAGCGTCGACAGGGACTAAAAGTCGCCTGCCCGGAAGAAATTGCTTTTCGTAGCGGCTTTATCAACGCAGAAAAACTAGAAAAACTAGCGCAACCCTTGGCAAAAAATGGCTATGGCCAGTATTTGCTGCAATTACTTAAAGAAGATGGTGTTTTATGAGGGCAATCCCGACAACGATTCCTGAGGTAATGATTCTTGAACCAAAAGTTTTTGGTGATAGCCGTGGCTTTTTCTTTGAAAGCTTTAATCAACAGGCATTTAATAATGCGACTGGCCTAGATATGCAGTTTGTTCAGGATAATCATAGCCGCTCTAGCAAGGGGGTGCTACGTGGCCTGCATTACCAGATTGAGCAGCCACAAGGGAAGCTGGTGCGCGTCACTCAGGGAGCCGTTTTTGATGTGGCTGTGGATATTCGTCGCTCATCATCTACTTTTGGGCAGTGGGTTGGTATAGAGCTTAATGCAGAGACCCACCGCCAGCTCTGGATTCCTGCCGGCTTTGCTCATGGCTTTGTGGTCTTAAGTGAAAGTGCAGACTTTCTGTATAAAACAACAGATTATTACGCGCCCGAATTTGAGCGCTGTCTTGCCTGGAATGATCCCGCTATTGCTATTGACTGGCAGTATGACGGCGAGCCACAGTTATCAGGAAAAGATCGACAAGGTGCTTTACTTAAGGATGCTGAGCTATTTGCCTGATCGATTCGTTCGCGGCTGCAATACAATGTACTAATTAAGAAGTGCGGATTTAATAATATCCGAAAGTCTATGTTCTAATGTAGCCCGTATGGAGCTTGCGGAATACAGGAAGAGCAGCGCACTCACTTTCCCGTATTCCGCAAGCTCCATACGGGCTACACAACTATCGGGTTTGATTTAGTCTGAGTTCTAGGTGTCTCTGTGTCGTTATGTATAGATTT
>WTCN01000218.1 GCA_013138555.1 Methyloprofundus sp.
AGTAGATACATTAAAATGTTACTCTGCCCCCCAGTTATTAGTAAAGTCAAAGTTTATGCTCCCCCTCTTTATCTATATTTCTTCACCACAGAAAATGAGCAATATCATCAAGGTTAGCTAAGACTAGGCGTTGCTTAAAATTACCATCAATATTTGCAGGGTCTACCTGATAGGCTTGGAGAGTGTACATAACTAATGCGGCTCGCGAAGTCACTGTGAGTCTTTTATTTACCATATTAAACTCAGATTCAATCAGTGACCGTTCAGCACTATTCATTACTGGGTTTGCCATTAATTGAATATCAATTTTTTGATTCCAATGTACATCTTTAGTAGCGCTAGACTCAGGAGGTGTGACAGAGTCAGATGGAACGGCTAATAAAATACGCGCAAGATTAAAATCCCGAAATTCATTTCTTGTAGAACACCAAGCTCTTACATGCCAGCGGAAACCTGTATAAACCATAATATGCGGAAAGAGAACTCTTTCACTTCCTTCTGGATCTTTCATTGAAAGATATTTTATTAATATACCTGTGCGTTTATTTATCGCCTGTATCAAAGGGCGTGCTACTTCTAGCCTAATAGAAAACTGAGGTTTCTCAACATACTCACTAAGACTCGGATCTAATGCTACCCACTCATCAATGCCACCCGAAGTAACCTGATTCTTGAATTGACTAGTTACAAAATAGGCTTTTTCACTCCGGTGATAAATTAAATTCCCTGATGCCTGTTCCATATATCGGTGTATATCACCTTGTGCTATCACCCTAGAAACACCAAATATTTCCATAATATCCCGCGTGTTAATCTTACCCTGCCAAAAAGAAAGCGTCTCAATTGCACGCAATCTGGCTTGCTGATACCAAGTAATTTCACTCATGATTTACCAATATATTTAGGTTATTGCCAACATTAACATAATAACTAAGTTGACATGTAAAGATACTTGATATATAAATATGCAAAAACATGTAAACTAACTATACATATAATACCTATTTGAGAGATAAAATGGAACAGGTAAGTTTGTGGGAAGAAGAGGAAGAAAAACGTCAAGACAGCCCCAGTGAAGATCCGAAAAATGACAGAAAAGAAAGTTTTTCTCAACAAAATAAAAATTTACGCTTATTATCCCCTATCTACCGTATTGAACAGAGTAAAGGAAAGTTAGGTGATCGGACTGAATCAGCTGAAATTGATAACCCATTAAGCAAAAATATTGATACTGTCTACCTATCAATTCTTACACTAGAATACTATGCCAGCTATGCACTTAGTCAAGATTCAACGCCTGCTAGTCATGTAATAGATTACTTATTGAACAAAGTACAGCTAATGGATACAAGCCTAACCCATATGGATAGTCTCCGTATTGCCGAGTGGGTTCATAACTCACTTTGTAACCAAGCAGATGGCTATAAATCTTTTAGTTTTCCATACTATGATGCGCTAAAACAAAAAATGCAGAGGTATCATTTTCGCTTAATTAGGATTGTCAAAGTAGATAACGGGAATCACTGCAAAATTACCGAGGAAGGTATCAGTGCATTATTAACTTACATTACTGCTGACCCCAAACTACAAGAAGAAATCACCGCCTTGTTAACTCAACGCCTTATTACAGCAGGTCGCTATAAAGAAGCCTTACAAATGGCTGAACGCTCACGTAAAGAAGTCATTCAATATGGTGAAAGAATTAGAACTAAATCAGAAGAAGCCAGAAGCACTCCTGAAGCAGGAAAAATAACCGCAACTGTCTTACCTATTTTCAATGAGGCAAGTCAACATATTACGACACGAATTACAGAAGAAGACCAAACACTCGCAAATATTAATGACTTACACCCCGAAAAACTGAATAACGAAACGAATAAACTGATCATTCAGTTAAAACAAGCAATTACAGAGAACCTACTCGCTTACCACAAGCTTTACGAACATATTGATGAAACGCATAAGAACTTTGATAGCACATTCCGCAACTTGCTAAGACCCTCAACCCATTCATTTCCCAATATGGTCAATGACTTGCTCACGCCAATTTGCCAATGGCCGGTGCCGTTATTATCAGCACATGCTGATCATATTTGCAATAAAATCATGCCCGCCAAAAAGCCTAAATTATTCGATGTAATAAGCTTATTAGATAAGCTGGATAGTGCTGGCGAACATCAAGCAAATGAGGTGGCTGAGCAGCACGAAGAACAGATAGAAAGCATTACTCGCCTTGCTCCCCTTTTCACAGAAAAAATGATCGAAGCTTGTAAAAGCTATTACCAACAAAAAATTAAAGAAAAGCAACAAATCACATTACATCAATTATTAATAGAAACTGAAAAAGCCTATTTTTCACTTGAATTCCAGCATTGTTTATCCTATGTCGTCATTATGTCATTTATGGACAATCAATCGATCCAAACCCAGTCACTAGACATTTATATTACCAAATTAGCACCGTTTCAACACCACTTCATCACAGGTGATAACCTGTTGATTGAAAAACAAGGAACCCAGCACAATGCCCTCTGAAATAGAACAATTAGAAAATGCTGCCAAGTTAATTTACAAAGGCTTAAATACCAAATCCAGCCCTACTAAAGATAAAGATTACCAAACGTTAATTGCCAAATATGAGGCTGATGAATACTTTAGAGATAAAGTCCATGCTATTGCCAAAGGCTTAGAGCTGAAAGTTGCCCATGTTTCCAATCAAGTAGGAGCGATTATCCTTCCCAAAAATCAAAACTCAGATTTCTGTTTTGGTGGATTAACTGAATTAAGAAAGACTTTAGGCGGCAATAGTGATGAGGTATTAACAAAACGTGGCACAGTGGTATTAGCAATCATCGCTTTGCTTGCGGCCTTTTTTCGTGATGAAGTCCAGTTCCTTGAATACAAACAAGGTCAGCAAACACAAAGTTTACATAATATTTCTCGTCTTCTAATACAAGTATGTCAAAGCTTAGCCGCTCAATACCACCAGGATAAAGATGATATTCCTGATTACCTTCGGGAGGGCTGGGAAATCATACTGATTTTACCCGAAGTTAAAGAAGGGCAAGCCAATGCTAGCAGTATAGAGGGACTTATTGAAATGCTCAGTTCTAAATTTGTCGAAGAAGGTTTGCTGATCAGAGACACCAGCCAAACCGATGAAAAGGCGTGGTTTCCTACACAACGTTTTATTGCTCAAGCAGAACGAGAGACTGCAACAGGTATTTATGAATATTGCATGCAAATACATCACGAACAGCATAGTCAAGGTGAACCCAAATGAGCCAATTACGTCGAATGTTACTCAGCAATGTAGGCTATCAATCCGCTTACTATCCTGGTACTTTGCTTAATTTTTGCAAACCTGATACTAACCCATCAGAAAATACAGTACTTTGGTTGGCTAATCAAGGGGGCAAAACAACACTGATTAGTTTGTTATTTACCATTATAGAGCCTGATCGAAAACGTTTCGTACAACATTTACAAAAACCCGACCATCATTTTACTGATTATTTTTATTCTACGCCTGGTATTATTGCGCTTGAGTTACAAACTAGCAGTGCTGATTTAACCAGTACACCACCCTTAGTCATTGCACAATGTGTAGTGGTCAATGATAAAGATAATCCACAACGCATCTTTTTTGGTTTTCATGAAAATGACAAAATAAATCTTGATAGTTTGCCATTTAAAGGCGCAGGAGCGGATAAGTCTCCAGCCAATATGAACGAGTTTAAACAATGGTTAAAACAAGCAGAGGATTCCAATCACTCGTTTTTTATGACCGAAAAACAAGATGAATGGAAGCGCTTACTGGATAGTCGAAAAGTCGAGCATGAATTGTTGGCTAAACAAATAGATTTCTGCCGTGCCGAAGGGGGAATCTCAGAATTTGCATCATTTAAAGATGAAAAAAAATTTCTGGAACAATTCTTTAGACTGACACTGGAAGAGAGTACTGCTAAACATGCCCACCAGACATTAACTAAAGCAAAAGATGACTTTAAAGAAATACCTGTTCTTGAAAACAAACAACGGCTATTAAGTAAATTAGTGGGATATTTCCAGAAAATACACCCACTTTCTCAAGACTATCAACGGTTCAATACTGAAATTCAAGAACATCATCAGCACCTATGTTCACTGACTAAAAAACTGCAATTACGCCAGTTATGGCTTAAGAATGAGATCGATTTATCACAGCAAAGAATCGAAAGTAAACAAAATTTATTGAACGAAAAAAAGAAAACACTTGAGGATGAAAAAAATGCCATTAAGCAGACAGAATTAACCATAAAATCCCAAGAATACATGTATGCCATTCAAGAATTAAAAGAAACACAATCAAATGCAGATAAAGCCAATCTTAATTTTACCTTAAGCAAAGCCGTAGTTGCTTTAGATGAACTTGATGCTGTAGAAGCTAAACACAAAAGCCTAAGTAAACAACTAAACTCTGCTAATCATGAAATAGAACCCCTGGAAAAATCACTTAAAAATTCTGGTAGTCAATTAATTGCTGCTTATGATGCAGAGGCTGCACTATTCAATAATAATTTAACCAAGGTAATTGAAAAAATAAAGGGTATTGAGCAGCAGATTGATAAAGGTGATAAGCAACAAAAATCTATCAGCAAACAACTTGAAAAAAATACAGCAACACTTAATCAGCTCATAGAATGGCTTAGAATCTACGATAGCCAACTAAATACGCTAAGTAATAAAGGACATTTGTTAACCTTAGATCAACAAATTTTAGATGTTAATGACGCGAGTCTCTATTGGAAAAATACGACAGATCAAGCGACAGAAAACCTCTCATCAATCACCACAACGCACCAACAGAACCAAGAAGAACTTGAAAGTAAAGGTTTGTTATCTATAAAACTCTCAAATAAAGTAACTTCATTAGAGGCTTCAATTGATACACTTCAAAAAGAATACAACACAGCGATAACAAGTCGACAACTACTTGAATCAGCCCCCATACTTTGCAAACTGATTAAAGTACAAACAGTTAATCCTGATGATGATATTTTATTAAAAACACTAGACCAGGCTATTGACAGCCGAAGAAAAGAGACTCAAGAGCTTACTCAAAACATAGGCTTATTAAGTACACAAAAAGAAAGCCTTGAAAATGATAAACAGGCTAAACCCGATAATGACATTGAATCAGCCTTAGAGAAATTGGCTAATTTAGGCTTAGAGGCAAAATATTACCCTCACTATCTTGCTAAGCAAGGCTTAAATGCTACTGATGCAAGAGCTTTAGTTGAATCTGACCCTGCCCGCTTTTATGGTATACAAGTTAATAGTTTAGCCACGATTCGTGAGAAACTAGGCAATATTGATCGGGAAAAATGGGGGGTGAGCCGCCCGATTATTATTTCCGAAAGTTGTATTGAGAATGAAACAATCCATAACCACCTAATATTACCCGTTAGAAATGATGCCGCCTATAACCCTGAAGCTGCCGAAGTTTTATTGCAGCAAATAATGGATGAATTAACGAGCTTAGAGAATAAAGTAACTCATAACGATAAAATATTAGCCGATTATACCGAAGTACATTTTCAGCTAAAAAGCTACCAAGAAAAATATGGCTCTACTTGGCTAGAAAATCAAAGCACTGCCATCAAAAATGTAAGCAATGAAAAAACCGAACAAGAACAGCTGCAAAAAGAATTACTTGAATCCATTGAAATACTCAAATCAACGCAGAAAGAATTAAGCGACCAACTGGATATTGAAAGCCAGAATCAGAATACCGCGCAATCTCATCTAACAGCAATAAATAATTTTATTAATGATTTTCAAAAGGACGAAAACGATAAGTCGACAAGAAGAAAGGAGGCTGAAACATTAAGTACAGCACTAACCCAAGAAGCTAAGTCACTTAAGTCTAGCCTTACTGGTCTTGCGGAACAGAAAAAAGTGCGAGAAAGAGAACAAGATACAATTCACAATCAGATAAAATCTAATACTCAATCTGCCAATGGTGTTATTTATAAAAATGATACCCCTTTTGTTCACGAAGGCTCCTATAATCTACATACTCTTGAAGCTGAATATAGTACTTGTATGGAGACCTACGGCTTAATTCGAGAGAAGCAAGGGCTAAAGAAGTTAAATTGGAAACTTGAGCAACTGATCCCACAAATACAAGAAAAACAAAATACTTATGAACGCGTAAAAAAAACACTTGGGACGGAGCAAGTAAGAATCAAACAGAGCCACTTCCAACAACAAGGAATAGATTTACAGCATGAAGAATCTATTTTAGGACGGCAAATAAAAGAATTATTAGAAGCTATCGGTCGCCATAAAAATACGCAAGAAATAGCTGAAACAAATTTAAGTAATTACAAACGGCAATACCCTGACATTTCAGTAATAGAAGAACCACTCTCACCAGTTGCCTTGAATGACTTACTTGCGAAACATCTAAAAAATAAAGAGCATCTTGATAAAAACATTGTAAAAGAAGCATACTCTATTACCAGTGATTGTGAAAAACAAAAGCAATTAGAAGCAGACCGCGATGTTATTGATGCAACAATTAAACAAGTTCCTGAAGAATTGCTCAACTCATTAGTAGATGAAATTGACTTATCCCCTGCTGAAAATATAAATCATACTGAAATTTCTAATACACTCGTTAAAGAGCGGAACTATCAAGATGAACTAAACCATAAAAAAGAAGATACAAAAAAACGGGTGGTACAATTATTTGAGGAAAATATCACACGCAGCGTACAAATTCCTGAAAATGCAGTTCTTCTAGGTGCAATGGCAACCGATATTAAAAACCTCACGCCTCTACAATTACTTGATAAGTCCACACTAAATATTGACACACTTCAAGAATCTCTGAATGTTGTAAACAACAAAATACATATTAACAAAGAAAAATTAAACGTTATCAATAGTTGTTTTGATCGGCTACTCTTTGATGCTGACCGTACCTTACACCAAGCGTTTAAAGTAAGAATTCCTGCCGATATGCAGCATTACAGCAAAAAACCTATCTTAAAAAGTCGCTTAGAAAATAAGCACAAACTTGAATCATCTTTCTCTTCCAAACAACGTTATGATTTATACCTCTCCCATATAAGAAAAGTAGTCGAAACTGACTCAGTGGATGAAAATGGTTATAAATTAGCCGCTAACTTCTTACTACGCGCTTATGAAATTGTATTATCTCAAACAACGAGCACACAAAAAGCAGGACTGAGTATAAAAATTATAAAACCTCATGATGTTGAAGTTGACTATATTCCTGTTGATAAAATGATCGGCAGTGGTGGCGAAGGGTTAACAGCAGGTATTTTGCTTTATCTTGTGATTGCAAATATCCGTAATACAGCAATGGGTAAAGGAACTTATGACAATAACAGTAGCTTTCTAGTATTAGATAACCCTTTTTCCAAAGCGAACAAAGTTGATTTAATTAGGCCGCAAACTTCACTCGCCAAAAAACTAGGCATTCAGCTCATTTTTGCAACAGGTATTGAAGACCTTAATGCCATTGGAGAGTTTGAACATGTTATTCGACTACGTAAAGATAGAATTGATCGACAGACTAAACGCCAGCATATCGAAGTCGAAGGACAAGAAAATAAAAATGATGGAACAAAACACGTAGACTTTGATAAATATAAAATTGAACCTGCACACTACACTATTAATAAGCCAACAATGGCAGGAGATTCAGTATGAAAAATGCAGAAAATTTTATTAACAGCCTGAACCAAGGAAAGGGAAAGAAAAAAGACTTTGATACAATAATGAAGGCACATATTCAAGTTTTTCCTGAATATAAAAATCAAGCCGAACAATCCAAGCATCTAAGAGAACTGCTTGACTACCTTGCTAGCATAGAAAAAATACAACTACCTTCCCCCAAAGGAAAATCATGGAGAGATGGAAACCCGAAGTTACCTATCTGGGTAAATATTATCATCACGAAATCAATAAGCACCAGCATTCCAACAGACTATGCCTGGCATCCTAAACTGGCATTTTTTGTCGATAGTTTAAATATCAAGCAAAAAGAAGCGGCTTTTTCCATCAGTGAGTATTTTATTAATGAAACAAACAGAGGAAAGTTTGACTTTTTAATTCCTCGTCGAGAAAGGTCTTTAAAAATATTTAATGATGAAAAAAAACTGGATAAGCTTTCTAATAAAGGGAAATTATTAAGTGGAAATTTAAGTTTAGAAGACCTCGGCTGTTACGATGTTGGCTGGCCTATGCCATACAAGCAACCTCCAAAGCCCTGCCCCAATAAACCTTTCCTCATTATCGAAAACCATCATACGTTTACGAGCTTTTCAAAATGGAATGAAAAATCACAACATTATTCAGGAATTGGTTATGGTGCTGGAGAAGCTTTTTCCAGTCTAGAAAGTGATCGTATTGAAGATATTGTTGAACCACTCAATGCAAGTGAAATTCATTACTTCGGAGATATTGACCCTAAAGGAATAAATATTCCTACACGAGTGAGTAAAGCAAGGGTGGAAAAAGATTTATCCCCCATATTACCTGCTATTAATTTGTATAAATGGCTGCTAAAGAATGGAATTCAGCGGCCTATTTTACAAGGCAAACAACAAAAATATATTCCAGGCTGGTTTCCTGCAAGTTTGGAAAAAAAAATCAATCAATTATTTTCGGAAGGCTGGTGGTTCCCTCAGGAGGCGTTAGGCTCTACAGAACTACAGGCAGGTATCTCAAAGCTTTACACCAACAAAACACTTTAAAAAAATAAACCAACAACTTAAATGGCGGAGAGCAAGGGATTCGAACCCTTGATACGTTGCCGTATACACACTTTCCAGGCGTGCGCCTTCGGCCGCTCGGCCAGCTCTCCACATAAGACTGTCCAACGAGCGTTGAACAGC
>WTCN01000269.1 GCA_013138555.1 Methyloprofundus sp.
GGCGAGAACCATGGAAAAAGAATTGAGTATCTATATTCGCGACCCTAAAGTCGTTGTTATGGTGACTGGATTTCAAGGTATAGATGAACAGCAAATACGTATCGTTGGTCAAATTAATAGCGGAGGCGGTGGCGGTAGTGGCGGTAGTGGTGGTAGTAGTGGCGGTGGCGGTGGTAGTGGCGGTGGTAGTTTCGGAGGTGGCGGCGGCGGTGGCGGCGGCGGTCGCTATAGTGGTATGGCGATTCCTTATAAAAGAGGAATGACTTTATTAGATGTCATTATCTCTATCGGTAGTATTGGTTATTTTGCTGATGGTAACAGGTCTAGTGTCATTCGTACTGTTAATGGTGTACAGCAGAATTTTGGAGTAAAAATTGATGATTTAATTGAAGATGCAGATATGTCTAAAAATGTCAAAATGATGCCAGGGGATATTTTAGTTATTCCTGAAGCTTTCTTTTAACATGAGAGGCGTTTTTTGGCATCTTTCATTGGACAGTTTGCACTTGCTAGAAGCATGCAGGAATGACGATAGCTTATTCTAAAAAAGTGTGCACTACTTTTGGTTCTATATGGAAGGGTGCCCGTTTTTTAACAGATTTTAGTGCCTGAGTGTCGCTTTTTTAAGTATCGGGTGTAAGCACTGTTAAATGATGTAGATTTATAAATCACAGATAAAATAGGTAAAGAATGCAAGATCAACTGGCTGAAATTCTGTTCTATGTAAAAGGAACATTAAAATATAAATGGGTTATTATTATTGTAGCCTGGCTTATCTGTATTACAGGCTGGGTATTTGTTAGTACGCTACCCGACCAATATAAGTCTGAGGCAAAGGTTCACGTGGATAGTAGTACTATGCTCCAGCCTTTGTTGCGTGGTATGACAATTCAATCAAGTACGCGTGGGTTAATTGCTGTTATGCAGCAGCTGATGTTTACACGGCCTAAGTTAGAACAGGTGGCTCAGTTGGCAAACCTGGACATTGATTCTAAAAATGAAGCACAAAAAAGAGCTTTAGTCGCCAAATTAAAAAAGGGCATAGAAATTTCAGGCGGGTCAAATAATTTATTTGTTATTTCCTATAATGGAGATGAACCTAAACAAGCACAAAATATAGTGCATGCGGTATTGACTGTTTTTTCAGAGCAAACTCAGCAAAGAGGCATGAATGATACTAGCAGTGCTCAGCAATTTATAGAAGAGCAAATACGTGAATATGAAGTGCGCTTAAAAAATGCTGAAAAAGCACGCGAAAATTTTAATCGTGTTAATTCAGGGTTCTTGCCTAGTCAGGGGGGCGGCGGCGCTAGTCTGCTAAATGCTATAAAACAGCAACTCGAAGATGCACAAATGGCTTTAAGCGAGATAAACTCACGTAAGGTTGTATTGGCAAGACAGTTAGAAGACGCTATGGATATGGCAGGTAGTGGTGAGGTTGTAGATGAATGGGGGCTTGCTGGCCTGGATGGTCAGAATCAGGTCTCTACTCCTGAGGATGTTCAAATTGCAGCATTTCAAGAGCAAATAAATACATTATTAATACGTTATACTGAAAATTACCCGGATGTCATTAGCATAAAATTGCAAATTAAAGACTTGCAAGAGCGCAGGTTGGAAACATTGGCAAATATGCCGGACGAAGAGTCAACAAATTCGTTTGAAAGCCCTTATATACAAGCTGTGAAGTTGTCTTTAAGCCAGAATGAATCAGAGCAAGCCTCTCTGCATTCTAGAATGGCTTTGTTAACTAAAAAACTGGACGAGACGCAGCAAGGTATGGATACAAGGTTGCATATTGAAACAGAAATGCAAAATCTAGACAGGGATTACTCAGTGATCAAGAGTAATTATATGAATCTGATTAAAAGTAGAGAGACAGCGGCAATGACGGAGAAAGCAGAAAGGAGTCAAGGTGTGCTTAAATTTAAAATTGTTGAGGCACCGGCTGCTCCTCGAAAGCCAACGGGGCCCCAGCGGGAATTATTAAACTCAGCATTTTTAGGCGGGGGGCTTGCGCTTGGGCTGGCTTTGGCTTTTATCATTTATTTTATCAGGCCTACCTTTATGTCTACTCGGCAGGTAAGGGTCGTCAGTGGCTTGCCTGTATTAGGAAGTGTGGCAGTGCAAATAAAAGAGGGAGATAAGTCAGATAGAATTAAGCAAATTTTATTCTGGAGTATCAGTGCGAGTCTCTTGCTTGCCTATATAATTATAATGACTATTGCGTAAGAGGTGTGGCATGAGTACTTTAGAGAAAGCACTAGAAAAGTCTGAGCAAATTGCTCAGACGAATACTGAGAAATCTGTCGTTAAAAATCGGGTTAAATCTGGCTTAGGTGGAACAATTCCATCAACAAAGCGTACAGTGAATATAGACTGGGAAGAACTTTCTACACAAGGCTATTTGTCTCTTGAGCAAGGGAACTCGGGTTTGGCCGAAGAATATAGAATGATTAAAAGGCCTTTGCTCTATAATGCCTTTGGTAAGGCTGCAGAGGGGATAGAGCGGTCAAATTTAATTTTAGTGACCAGTAGTGTTCCTGAAGAAGGTAAAACATTTACCGCAATTAATTTAGCGATGAGTATTGCTAATGAAAGGGATAAAAATGTTTTGTTAATTGATGCCGATGTTGCTAAACCGACACTCGCAAAAAGACTGGGTGTCACCGCTTCACCTGGCCTTATAGAATACCTGGAAGACGATAGTTTAAATTTTTCTGATATCAGTTTAGCGACGGATGTTGCAAACTTGCAAATTATCCCGGCAGGAAAGCGACATACTTTTTCGACAGAATTGTTAAGTAGTAACAGAATGGTTCAATTTGTTGATGAGTTGAGTCAGTGTTATTCGGACCGAATTGTCATTTTTGACTCCCCTCCTCTTTTAGCGGCGACTCAGGCTGAAGTATTAGCGGGTTTAGTTGGACAAATAGTGCTGGTTATTGCGGCTGAGACGACTATGCAAAGCACCGTGCAGGAGGCAATTAAAAGACTGGAAGAGCGTGATGTTGTTTTGGCACTATTGAACAAAGCTAAGTACGGACTCACGATGGATTATTATGGGTATGGGCAGTATGGTGCTGAGCATTAAAAGTCAGTTTGTTAGAAAGTATAAGTTAATTCCGTTAATGGGGGCGGCGTATACTTTTTTTTGTAGCACTACTGTTTTTGCGATTGACTTTCAATATGTTCCTAGTCTGACAATACGGGAAACCTATTCAGACAATATTCGTCTAGCCCCTAAAGGTCAAGAGCAGGGGGCATTTGTAACAGAGATTACGCCTGGGATATCTATAAGGGGCGTTAATGGTGGGCGGCTAACAGCTGATTTCAGTTATCAAATGCAGAATCTGTTTAATGCGGGAGGAGATGGAACAGCGCAAATATTTCATCAAATGCAATTTAATAGCGGTTATCAGTTAATGCGCCGATCACTTTTTGCGAGTGCCCGGAGTAGTTATAGTCAGCAAAATGTTAGTAATTTACGTGACGGTGATAATATAAATAACCTGGAGGAGCGGACGAACATATGGACAGCAGGCACTTCGGTAAACTGGGCACCGCGTTTTGGAAATTTTGCTAATGCACAAGTAAGCGTGGATTTCGATTATGTTGCTAATGATAATGCTGACCAGTTATCAAATTCTATGAACTTGAGAGAGTCGGTTAATATAAGAAGCGGGCTTGATTTCAAAAGGATAACCTGGGTTGCTGCGTTTAATAATAGTACAGAGTTCCGGGAGAACGAAGATAATGTGCACTTTCAAAATACACAGGCGACGATAAGAGCCTGGCTTGACAGACGTTTTAATTTTTTTACGACACTAGGGTATGCAAATAATAGCTTTCAAGGTTCAGATACCAGCAACAATGGTTTTTTTTATACGCTGGGTGCGCAATGGAAACCAAACTGGTGGTTTGATATTGAGGCGGGTTATGGTAATAACTGGCATGTTACATCTAACCTTAGTCTAAGCCAGCGCACGCATTTAAGTGCTGGCTATTTTGACCGTTCCGTAGGTTTAAATACAGGGGGGGCATGGAGTGCTTCAGCTAATCATATTACCAGTAGATCGTCGTGGGATTTCACATATACAGAAGATACAACGACTGTTCAGGATATACTTTTGCAGGATAGTAATGTTCCGATAATTGATGCGTCTGGTAATCAAGTGTTAGGTAATGATGGGCAGCCCATTGTTTTCAATGAAAGTTTGCCTAGTTTAATGAATGATGTACTGGTTAGAAAAACTGCTAATGCCTCGGTTTCTTATAGAGAAGGTAGAAGTAACTACCAATTAGGTGGATTTTATGAAAGACGGGAGTTTGAAAATTCGGATAATGACCGGGAAACTGTTTATGGTGTAGATGTATCCTGGAACTGGCAATTTTTAAGGCGTATGAGTTTTTTTCTTTCTCCTTCCTGGCAACATATTCAGCGTAATAATACTAATATTACAGACACGAGCGATGAGAATCAGGACCGGTATCAGCTTATTACTAGATTGACTCGTACCGTACCTTTTAATATTGGTCGTTCCAGACTTTTAAATACAAGTTTGGAATACCGTTTTCTAAAACAAAATTCAAATTTGTTGTTTAACAGCTATGTGGAAAATAGAGTAACGCTAAGCCTGTTTATGAACTTTTAAGCGCAGAGAAAAATATAATGAAAAATGCAATGACTGTCGATGTTGAAGACTATTTTCAGGTCTCTGCATTTGAACCCTATATCAATAAAACACAGTGGAATGATCTGGAACATCGTGTTGAGAGAAATACTCAGCATATTCTGGATATTTTTGCAGCACACAATGTTAAAGCGACATTTTTTACTTTAGGCTGGGTAGCAGAGCGTTATCCAGAATTAATTAAAAGAATAACCCGGGAAGGTCATGAGTTAGCAAGTCATGGTTACGAGCATATCCGTGTGACTCAGCAAACCCCTGAGCAGTTTCGGGCTGATATTCGTAAAACCAAAAAATTGCTTGAAGATTTAGCTGGGGTTGAAGTTCGCGGGTATCGAGCGGCAAGTTATTCCATTGGCCGTGATAACCTATGGGCTTTAGAGGTTTTGGCTGAAGAAGGGCATCAATACAGCTCTAGTATTTATCCGGTAAAACATGATTTATATGGGATGCCAGAAGCACCGCGTTTTGTTTATCAGCCAATAGCGGGAAGTGACTTTAAGGAAATCCCTATTACGACACTTCATTTTGCAAATAAAAACTACCCTTGTGGTGGTGGAGGTTTTTTCAGATTATATCCGTATTTATTTTCTCGTTGGGCATTCAATAGCATTAATCAGAAGGAGCAACAAGCAGGTATTTTTTATTTTCACCCCTGGGAAATAGATCCCGGTCAGCCGAAGCAAGATAACCTGGCTTTTAAAGCAAAGTTCCGTCATTATTTAAATCTTCATAGAATGGAAAATAGAATTAAAGCCTTATTAAATGATTTTCAATGGGATACTATGCAGGCGATATTCCTGGATTTAGATAAGTAATACTTAAGTGCTGCTAAGTATTCAGGTATAGAGTCCCTGACTCTTACACACTTTTATGCGTTAGACTTATTTTGTTGACACAATATTTATGATAAAAACCTTAACCGATTCAGAAATAGCGCTTTGGGATAAGTATATAGAAAATACACCAGCAGCCACCTTTTTTCATCAGTCAGAGTGGAAGCAAGTGATTGAACGTGCGTTTGGGCATGATACTTATTATCTGTATGCAGAAAATCAGGGAAAAATAACAGGCGTATTGCCTTTAGTGCATATTAAAAGTCCTTTATTTGGTAATGCTTTAATTTCTAATGCATTTTGTGTGTATGGCGGCATTGTCGCTGATGATAGTGAAACATTTCAGGCACTTGATCAGGAAGCATGTGCTTTAGCCAGGCAGCTCGGTGTTGATCATGTGGAGTTTAGAAATAGACAGCATACGACACCAGAAAGGCCTTATAAAAAAGGCTTATATGTGACTTTTAGAAAAGAGCTAGATGCTGATGTAGAAAAGAATTTAGTGGCTATTCCAAGAAAGCAACGGGCTGTGGTTAGAAAAGGTATTAAAGCAGGTTTAGTCAGTGTTATTGATAATGATGTAGAGCGTTTATTCCAGGCTTATTCTGAAAGCGTAAGAAATCTGGGAACGCCTGTTTTCCCTAAAAAATACTTTAAAATATTAAAAGAAGTGTTTAACGAGCAGTGTGAAGTGCTATCAGTTGAACATGAGGGTAAGCATATTGCCAGTGTGATGAATTTTTATTTTCGGGATGAAGTCTTACCCTATTATGGTGGTGGTACTGCACAGGCAAGAGCCGTATATGCAAATGACTTTATGTATTGGGAAGTCATGCGTCGGGCAGTGGAAAAGGGAATCAGGATTTTTGACTACGGGCGTAGTAAAATAGGTACAGGATCCTATCGCTTTAAAAAGCATTGGGGCTTTGTAGAAACCCCACTATTTTATGAATTTGAACTTATCAAAGCCGAGGCTATGCCAGACATTAATCCTTTAAATCCAAAGTACCGTTTATTTATTGCAGCGTGGAAAAAGTTACCTTTAAGTGTTAGTCAAGTAATAGGTCCCTGGTTGGCAAAAGACTTAGGTTAGGGGAAAAAACGTAATGTAAATTTTATAGCTGATAGTAAGAGCATGAAAAAAAGATATAAGCCAATCAGGTAAAACACTGTTTCTATACGGAATAATGAGTCTAAAAACTCATGATTTAATGCGCTATAATTATATGCAGAAGTATTGCCTTTTACCTGAGCCTGTCGAATTTTAGCTAAAGAAATGTCATCTGCTTGCTGATGTTGAGTAAAGGTATTTGTCTGTTTAGTGAGAGGTTTTTGTATATCCATTAAATCATGTTCAATTATTTGCTCTAGTTTTAAAGTAGAAAAAAAGTCATAGGCAAGGTTATTTGCTAATGAATCTGCTTCGCTCCACAGTTGCTTTGCCTCATAAAGCGTGGAGAGAGACTGTTGAAAAAGCGCATTATCTCCATATTCATTTTCAAGTTTTCTGGCAAAAGACTTGAGGCTAGCGGAGGAGGTAGCATTATTTTTTTTAGCTAGCTCAATAGTTGAGGGAGGGAAGGGAAGAGCATCCTTATTATGGCTAGATTCGCGTTGAGCCGGTGTGGAATTGAGTGTATTTTGTTGCTGTTGACCTGAAGACAGGATGGAACCCTCAGTTAGCTCGGTGACTGTGGCCTGTAGGCCTGGTGTCGTATTTTTCTTTTGCTCTACAAACTGTACAGGGCCGCTAGTGAGTTCTGTGGGTTGCACAGTTGCAGCATTTACTATGAATGTGATGGGTAAAAAAAAGCCACTTAACAATAGTTTTTTCATGATGGGTGGGTAATTCAGTTTTCTTTACTTTATTAGTGCTTGATTGTATCAAGATCTTTGCCAAACGTACATAATCAGTTGATAGTGGTGTGGCGTTAAGTTTCCTTTGTAAAAATGTATAAATTTCTGTCAAGAGACAGCTAAAAGAGATTCATAGTATGAAAGATTTATTATTTCTGGTGCACCGAATACCCTACCCCCCGAATAAAGGGGATAAAATCCGCTCATATAATTTTCTTAAGGGTTTAGCTAAGCATTACAATATCCATTTAGTCGCTTTTATTGATGACCCTGAAGATTGGCAGTATGTTGCTAAAATTGAAGAGTTAACGGTTTCTTCATTATTGCTTAACCTTAATTCTTCATTTGCTAAAATAAAAAGTCTAACGGGCCTGTTGACTCATAAGGCATTGAGTTTGCCTTATTATCAGTCTGGGAAGGTACAAGACTGGGTTGATGAAACGATTTCTGAGAAGTCAATAGAAAAAGTTTTTATATATTCTTCAGCAATGGCTCAATATGTTGAGAAATATCCTCAGCTTGATGTTGTTATTGATTTTGTCGATGTTGACTCTGATAAATGGTTACAATATTCGCAGAAAGCAAGCTGGCCGATGAACTGGGTGTATCGACGGGAAGCAAAATTATTGCTGGAGTATGATGCGGGCGTTGCGACAGCTGCACAGATGAGTGCTTTTGTTTCTGAAGAAGAGTCATTATTGTTTGCACGCCTAGTGGATATGGGGGCGGATAAAATAACGTATGTCAATAATGGCGTTGATATTGTTTTTTTTGATCCTTTCAGGCAATTTGTAACGCCGTATGCCGATGATAAGAACATCATTGTCTTTACGGGTGCAATGGACTACTGGGCTAATATTGATGCAGTCATGTGGTTTGTTGATAAGGTCTTTCCGCAGATAAAGCGTGAATGCAGTGATGCAAGGTTTTATATTGTAGGTTCTAATCCTGCAAAAGAAGTGCTTCAGCTGGCAAATGTAGAGGGTGTATCTGTCACCGGAAGAGTTGACGATATTCGCCCCTTTTTATTATTTTCTAAGGTGGTGGTTGCGCCCTTGTTGATTGCACGTGGTATTCAAAATAAAATATTAGAAGCGATGGCGATGGGTAAAAGAGTTGTGGCAACACCTCAGGCAATTGAAGGCATTACGCTAGAGAGCCAGGAGGTCTATGTGACTGAAAAAGCAACAGACTTTGCCGGGCAAGTGCTTAGTCATTTAAACAGTACCGAAGCAGGCTATTGTTCATCAGTAAACCGTGATTTTGTAACAGAAAATTATAGCTGGAGTGCTAGTCATAAGCGATTATTGCAGATTATTGATTGTGATTAAAAGATAAGGGCCGTTAAAAGTGGAAAAAAAAAGAATTTTAATTATTTTTGGTACGCGACCTGAGGCCATAAAAATGGCACCTGTGGTTAAAGCGTTTCAAAATGATGAGCGCTTTGAAACAAAAGTGTGTGTTACAGCTCAGCATAGAGATATGCTTGATCAAGTACTGGGATTATTCTCTATTGAGCCTGATTATGATCTGGATATTATGCGCCAGAATCAAGGTCTTACAGGGATAACCTGTGCAATATTAACGGGCCTGGAAGCAGTGTTACAGGACTTTTCGCCTGACAGGGTTTTAGTGCATGGCGATACCTCAACGACTTTTGCGACGAGTCTAGCAGCTTATTACCAAAAAATTGCTGTGGGGCATGTAGAAGCTGGTTTGCGTACACATAATATTTATTCGCCCTGGCCTGAAGAGGCAAATCGGAAACTAACAGGAGCTTTGGCTGATTTACATTTTGCGCCGACTGATACCGCCAGGGATAATTTATTACAGGAAAATGTGCCAGATAAAAATATTAGTGTAACGGGTAATACTGTGATTGATGCCCTGTGTCATGTTGAAGAGTCAATCAGAAATAACAGGCAATTACGCACTGAGTTAGCCGGTCGTTTTCCTTTTATCAATGCCGATAAAAAAATTATTTTAGTGACCGGGCATAGGCGTGAAAGTTTTGGTGATGGCTTTGAAAATATTTGTCAGGCCCTTAGAGAGTTAGCACGGCGTGAGGATATCCAGATTATTTACCCGGTACACCTTAACCCGCATGTCCGAGAGCCTGTCAATCGTTTATTGAAAGATATACAACATGTGCACCTTATCGAACCACAAGATTACCTCCCTTTTGTTTACTTAATGATGCAGGCGCATATTATATTAACAGACTCGGGTGGTATTCAGGAAGAAGCGCCTTCTTTAGGTAAGCCGGTATTGGTGATGCGAGACACCACAGAGCGTCCAGAGGCTGTGACAGCAGGAACGGTTAAACTGGTAGGAGCAAATAAAATAAAAATTATTAACAATGTAGCATTACTTTTAGACAATCAAGAGGAGTATCGTAAAATGAGTTTCGCTCATAACCCCTATGGTGACGGTAAGGCAAGTCAACGAATTGTAGAGGGAGTAGCAGTACATGCATAAAACAGCCTTTAATAAAGTATCTGTTATTGGTTTAGGGTATATAGGTTTGCCAACAGCTGCCGTTATCGCCTCAAGAGGGATCGAAGTGATCGGGGTAGATGTTTCCCGGCATGCTGTCGATACCATCAACCAAGGTAAAATTCATATTGTAGAACCTGACCTGGATATGCTGGTGCAAAGTGCTGTGACAACAGGGAAGTTAAGGGCAAGCACCGAACCAGAAGCGGCGGATGTGTTTATGATTGCGGTACCTACTCCCTTTTCTGATGGGCATAAGCCAGATGTTTCTTATATAGAGGCGGCAGTCAAGGCGATTGCACCTGTTTTACAAAAAGGTAATTTGGTTATTCTGGAATCGACTTCACCTGTGGGCACAACGGAAAAAATGTCTGAATGGATGAGTGAAATAAGAAATGATCTCAAGTTTCCGCATCAGAACGGAGAGCAGGCAGATATTCAAATTGCGCATTGCCCAGAACGCGTATTACCCGGTTATGTAATACAGGAATTAGTGTCTAATGATCGGGTTATCGGTGGTTTAACACCGTTCTGTGCCGAGCAGGCTAAAGCTTTATATGAGGTTTTTGTTAAAGCTAGCTGCATTATTACGGATGCACGCACAGCAGAAATGGCAAAGTTAACAGAAAATTCATTTCGCGATGTTAATATTGCTTTTGCCAATGAGTTATCCATTATTTGTGATAAATTAAATATCAATGTATGGGAATTAATCAAGCTGGCAAATCGGCATCCGCGGGTGAGCATCTTAAAGCCAGGACCCGGTGTGGGGGGGCATTGTATTGCGGTAGACCCCTGGTTTATTGTGGATTCGGCTCCAGATGAGGCGCAATTAATCAGGACGGCACGAGAGGTTAATGATGGCAAGCCTGAATTCGTACTGGAAAAAATCCGTAAAGTGGCTGGAGAATTTAAACAGCCTAAAATAGCGTTATTGGGTTTGGCATTTAAGGCGGATATAGATGATTTAAGAGAGAGTCCTGCGGTGGGGATTGCGCAAAAAGTGATACAGGAAGCTTGTGCAGAAGTACTTATTGTAGAACCACATATAAATGAATTACCTGCTAAGCTGCAAGGAGACAATGTAAAACTTGTTAGCCTGGCTGACAGTCTGGGTGAGGCGAATATTATCGTGACCTTAACCGACCACACGGTTTTTAAGCAAGTAAAACAGTCTGTGCTGCAGGAAAAAGTGATTATTGATGCGCGTGGAATTTGGGAGAAGGATTAAATAATGTTAGAAAATACAAATATTGCCATGATTGGCTTGGGTTACGTGGGCCTGCCTTTGGCCGTGGAATTTGGTAAACAATATACAACACTAGGCTTTGATATTAATCAGGCACGGGTTGATGAGTTAAAAACAGGGCATGATCATACTTTAGAAGTCAGTGATGAGGAGTTAAAAGAGGCGATACATTTAAGCTACACGGCTGATATTGAAGACATCAAGCAGTGCAATATTTATATAGTTACCGTTCCAACACCGATTGATGAATATAAGCAGCCTGATTTAACACCATTGGAAAAAGCCAGTGCTTTGCTGGGAAAAGTGATTCAGCAGGATGATATTATTATTTATGAATCGACTGTTTATCCCGGTGCAACGGAAGAAGTCTGTGTGCCTATTTTAGAGCAGGTTTCAGGCTTGGCTTTTAATCAAGGTTTTTTTGTAGGCTATAGTCCGGAACGAATTAATCCGGGAGATAAGGAACACCGGGTTACCAATATTTTGAAAGTGACGGCTGGCTCGACCGAGGCAGTTGCGGAAAAAGTTGACCAGCTCTATCAGAGTGTTATTACTGCAGGCACACATAAAGCGAGTAGCATTAAGGTCGCCGAAGCGGCAAAAGTGATTGAAAATACGCAACGTGATGTTAATATTGCTCTGATCAATGAACTCGCGTTGATTTTTAATCGCCTGGGTATTGATACTGAAGAAGTATTGCTCGCTGCGGGAACAAAGTGGAACTTCTTGCCTTTCCGTCCTGGCCTGGTGGGGGGACATTGTATTGGTGTAGATCCTTATTATTTAACCTATAAGGCACAATCCATTGGCTATAATCCAGAAATTATTTTGTCTGGAAGGCGCATCAATGATGGCATGGGGGAATATGTTGTATCACGGTTGATTAAGCTTATGCTACGTAATCGTCTACATGTGCAAGCATCAGATGTGTTAATTATGGGTTTGACCTTTAAGGAAAACTGTCCTGATTTGCGCAATACACGCGTTGTGGATATTATCAAGGAGTTACAGACTTATGGTGTTAATATTCATGTATATGATCCGTGGGTTGATGCTGATGAGGCATTTGAAGAGTATGGCATTAGGCCGATAGCAACGATGGAAGAGGGTAAGTTTGATGCTATTTTACTCGCCGTTGCGCATGAGCAATTTAAGCAGATGGATATCAAGCAAATCAGAGCTTTAGGTAAGGCTGATTCAGTTGTTTATGATCTTAAATACCTGTTCCCTGCAGATCAGACAGACGAGCGTTTATAATATGAAAATAATGGTGACTGGCACAGCCGGTTTTATAGGTAATCACCTCGCGATAAAGCTATTGGAGCGTGGTGATGAAGTGATTGGTATTGATAATTTAAATGATTATTATGATGTTAATTTAAAATTAGCACGTTTAGAGCGTATAAAAGATCACCCTAACTTCACCGATGTCAGAGCTGATATTTCTGATAGAGAGTGCATGGAACAGCTGTTTAAAGAGCATCAGCCGCAACGGGTTGTTAATCTGGCTGCTCAGGCGGGTGTACGCTATTCTATCGAAAACCCCCATGCGTATATAGAAAGCAATATTGTGGGTTTTCTTAATATATTAGAAGGTTGTCGGCATAATAATGTCGAGCATCTGGTGTATGCATCCAGTAGCTCTGTTTATGGTGCGAACGAAAGCATGCCATTTTCGGTGCATGATAATGTTGATCATCCCTTAAGCCTTTATGCCGCGTCTAAAAAATCCAATGAATTAATGGCGCATACCTACAGTAACCTGTATGATTTGCCGACCACGGGTTTGCGCTTCTTTACCGTTTATGGTCCCTGGGGACGGCCTGATATGGCCTTGTTTCTGTTCACCAAAGCGATAAAAGAAGGTAAAAAAATTCAGGTGTTTAACTATGGTAAGCATCGTAGAGACTTTACCTATATAGATGATATTGTTGAAGGTGTTATTAGAACACTGGATAATGTCGCCCAGCCTAATCCCGACTGGAGTGGTAAAAATCCAGACTCAGGCACCAGCAAAGCGCCTTGGCGTGTTTATAATATTGGTAATCAGAGCCCTGTCGAATTAATGGATTATATCGAGACGCTGGAAAAATATTTAGGTAAAACGGCTGAAAAAGAGCTATTGCCTCTACAGCCAGGAGATGTGCCTGATACCTATGCGGATGTTGAAGCACTGGTTCAGGATGTTGGCTATAAGCCTGATACAACAATTGAGCAGGGTATAGATAAATTCGTGGCCTGGTACGATAGTTACTATAAATAATTGCCACAGTAGGGCTATGTAGGATGGGCAAAGCGATAGCGTGCCCATCACTATATCTTGATGAATAATTATTATCGTGATGGTAAATCTCATTGACTAAAGAAATACAACAGCCTCCGCTTATTGCTCATGTTATTTATAGGCTAGGTATTGGCGGCCTGGAAAATGGCCTGATTAATTTAATCAACCAAATGCCAGTGAGCAAATATCGACATATGATTATTTGTTTAAAAGGTAGCACCCAGTTTCGTGAGCGTCTGCAGCGTGATGATGTGCAGATTATTGATTTACAAAAACAGGATGGTCAGGATTGGCGCTCATTTGTTTCACTCTATAAAATACTGCTGCAATATAAAGTCGATATTATTCATACGCGAAATTTAGCAGCAATCGAGTATCAAATTCCTGCTTTTCTGGCGCGGGTAAAGTACCGGGTACATAGTGAGCATGGTTGGGATACCTTTGACCCTGAAGGCAATAACAAGAAATATCAGCTTTTAAGGCGTTTAATCAGTCCCTTAATCAAGGTATTTATTCCCTTGTCTTTGCATTTGCAGCATTATTTAATTGAAAAAGTGGGTATTTCAGAGCAGAAAATAATAAGAATCTGTAACGGTGTTGATATAAAAAAGTTTTATCCTGCAAAAACCAGGCATCCTGTCGCTGATTGTCCGCTGTCATTTGATAAAAAAACAGTCACTATTGGGACGGTGGGGCGGATGCATGGGGTAAAAGACCAGCTCACTTTAGTCAGAGCCTTTATTGCTTTATTAGAGTCAAATACAGAACTAATAGGTCAACTTAATTTAATCTTGATCGGTGATGGACCGCTTAAGCAACCGGCTATTGAACTGCTGGAAAATAGCCGGTTACAAAAATATGCCTGGTTACCTGGAGAGCGGGATGATATAGCCGAAATTATGCGCTCACTGGATATTTTTGTACTACCTTCTCAGGCAGAGGGGATTTCTAATACTATTCTGGAAGCGATGGCAACGGGCTTGCCTGTTATTGCTACAGCAGTGGGGGGCAATACCGAGCTGGTTAAAGTGGGTGAAACGGGGGAGTTAGTGCCCCCTTCAGACCCGGAAGCAATGGCAGCAGCCTTGCTAACACTGATTGCAGACAAGCAGAAAAGACAACAACAAGGTGAGAACTCACACCAAAGCATTCTGGACAATTTTTCGATACAGGCGATGGTTAATAAATATACTGAGGTATATGACTCATTAAGTAGTCGTTTATAATTATTTTAACAACAAGCAATATAAAGAACTACAAAATAACCACAGAGGGTGTCGAGAGCTCTCTCTGTTCGCTGTGGTCAAAATGTTAAATCTTTTATGTTCACTTACTTACGACTAAAAAGGAAGCAATCATATGTGTGGCATTGTTGGTATCTTTGATATAACAGCAAAACGTGAAATTAATCGTGATTTATTGTCACGTATGAATGAAACACAGTTTCATCGTGGTCCTGATGAAGGGGGACTGCATATAGAAGCGGGTTTAGGACTGGGACATAGGCGCTTATCAATTATTGACCTGTCCAGTGGTCAGCAGCCTATGCACAGTCAGGATGGTAATGTCGTACTGACCTATAATGGAGAAGTGTATAATTTTCCGGAATTGCGTAAAGAGCTGGAGGCTTTAGGCTATCGCTTTAAAACCCATTGTGATACCGAAGTTATCGTTTATGCCTGGCAGGCATGGGGTGAGGATTGTGTCTTGCGTTTGCGGGGTATGTTCGCCTTTGCCATCTGGGACAGGAATAAGCAAACGTTATTTCTGGCGAGAGATAGGCTGGGTATTAAGCCCCTCTATTATTCACAAACAAGCAAGGGTCAGTTTATCTTTTCTTCAGAGCTAAAGGCTTTGAAAGCTCACCCGGATTTACCGCGTGACATGGACCCGATGGCGATAGAAGAGTATTTTGGTTTTGGTTATATACCCGACCCAAAAACGATTTATAAAGATGTTTATAAATTAGAGCCAGGTTTTTGCCTGAGCATTAAGCATGGTGCTAAATCTTATCAGCCAAGACAATACTGGGATGTTAGTTTTAATAACAGTCTACAAGGCTCCGAGCATGAGCTAAGTGAAGAATTAATTGCGCGAGTGCGTGAAGCCGTGAAAATTCGTACTGTTGCTGATGTACCTTTAGGTGCATTTTTATCGGGGGGGGTGGACTCCAGCGCCATCGTTGCAATGATGGCAGGTTTGACGGATGATCCGGTGAATACCTGTTCTATTTCTTTTGGTGATCCCGCATTTAATGAGTCACAGTTTGCCGCACAAGTAGCTGAGCAATATCATACCTCTCACCGTGTCGAACAGGTTGATCCAGAAGATTTTAGTCTAGTGGGTCAGCTTGCCGGTATCTACGATGAACCCTATGCAGATAGTTCGGCATTGCCAACGTACCGGGTCTGTGAATTGGCCAAGAGACAAGCCACTGTAGTATTGTCAGGGGATGGTGGTGATGAACATCTAGCGGGTTATCGACGCTATCGCTGGCATACTTATGAAGACCGTATGCGCTCAATTATGCCGGAGGCCATACGTAAGCCATTATTTGGTTTTATGGGAAATGTTTATCCCAAAGCCGACTGGGCACCGAAAATATTTCGTGCAAAATCAACTTTCGAGTCCATCGGGCGTGATTCTATAGAAGGTTATTTTCATAGTGTTTCGGTTAACTCCAATGCAATTCGGGCTGCATTGTTTAGCGAGCAACTAAAAAGTGAGCTGCAAGGCTATCAGGCGGTCGATGTTTTTAGGCGGCATATGCAAAACGCACCTAGCGGAGATGCTCAGTCTCTAGTACAATATCTGGATATTAAGACTTATTTACCGGGCGATATTTTAACCAAGGTTGATAGAGCAAGCATGGCACATTCGCTAGAGGTTAGGGTGCCACTACTGGATCACGAGTTAGTCGAATGGATCGCCAGTTTGTCGCCAGACTTGAAGCTGAATAAAAAAGAAGGGAAGTATATTTTTAAGAAAGGACTTGAAGCTTATTTACCCAATGATATTTTATATCGCCCGAAAATGGGCTTTGGTGTTCCTTTAGCAAGTTGGTTTAGAGGGCCGCTAAAAGAGCAGGTACAAGCGTCTTTATTAGGTGAGTCTATGGCAGATTGTGGTTTATTTGATCAGCAATTTTTAGCCAGAGTCGTTGATCAACATCAGCGTGGCTTAAGAGACTATAGTACAACAATTTGGTCTTTATTGATGTTTGAATCTTTTTTAGATTGCAGTTGATTAAGGCATTTATGTCTTTCAATAAAATTTGCTATTTGTACTTTTGTGCACTATACATAAAGAGTGAATATTGTTAAAGTAGTTAATAATGAATAATTTTTATTTTATGATGGTATATTCTAATGAGTAATGAATCACGTAAAAAAACAGACAACAATTCCGCTCCTGATTTAGAGCTTGAAGCTAAACAACCCAACAAATCCAGGCGATCCTTTGCAAAAGCAGGCATTATGGCACCGGTCATGATAAGCCTGGCAAACCGACCCGCCTGGGGCGGGAGTGTCAGATGTACCGTTTCTGGGTTTGACTCTCTGCATGCGATTGGCTCTGGCCCTGCGCTTGCAGATGTAGAGGCTATGTGTGATTATACATCAGTCAGTGGAATACTTGGGACAGGTGGTGTTGATGTCAATCAATTGGTTAGAACCTTTTTTAGCTGTCTTCCTGGGAGTAGTACCTTAACAGTAGGGCAGGCACTTAATGATAGTGGTAATTTATTTACTCAACGTATGGTTGCAGCCCACTTTAATGAAACTTTATTGGGTAAAAATCCATTTGGTGGAGCTTCTACTGCGACTATTTATTGTCATTTGATTGACGGAGGGGGGACTTACGATTTTGGTGCTATGATCCTGAGCCCACTTGAAATAATTAACTTTCTTGGTTATGTAGGCATTAAATAATGGCTCTTAAAAGAGAGCTGTGAAATATTTTATTAATGGAAAGGTTAGTTTTGTATTCTGGGACAAGGATTGTATTATTTACCATCATAACTCGGGTAATACTCATTTAATCAATGATGTGCCGGAGGTTCTGTTAAAACGTTGTTTGTCAGCTATTCCTTATGATCAGGAAGACTTGCTGAGAAGTATTCAGCAATACGCAGAATTTGCAGGACAGGATTTGTCTGAATATATAAACCAATTGTTGGCTATTTTGATAAAAAAAGACTTGATTGAACAATTAAATTGAAATTACAGCAACTGGCGATGACAGACATCGCAAAGAGATTGACAACCGATGGCCTGGTGTTACAAGTAGGATCTTTTAAGTATTCTATTCAAACCCAGTATCGTTCAATAGTAGCAAGCATTGCCATTCTCTATACTGATTTTGAGACCTTGAATAAAGATGATGAAAATATATTTATTGATTTTTATATCTCAATAGAACCTACAAATATTTTTGGTAAATTTATTTCCAGGCAGGCACAGTTTCGTTTTGATGGTTTCATTCCTTTTAATTCCTTACCTTGCCAACATGCTCCGGCTATTATTGAATGGGGTATGAACTGGTGTGTTTCCAGTCAGATTAATACCCATCTAATTATCCATGCGGCGGTTATCGAGAAGTCAGGTTACGCCGTTGTTATGCCAGCACCTCCCGGTTCAGGAAAAAGTACGCTGACTGCCGCTTTGATACAAGAAGGCTGGCGCTTATTATCAGATGAGCTAACGATTATTGATGTTGAAACGGCTCATGTTGTTCCTTTTCCACGCCCGGTCAGTTTAAAAAACCTGTCCATTGATATTATAAAAGAACGCTATCCCTCGGTCGTTTTCGGCCCTGTCTCAACAGACACTTCAAAAGGAAATGTCTGTCATATAAAGCCCCCTCAATTGAGTGTACAGCAGCAGTTTCTTGAATGCCCGGTAGGAGGCGTTATTTTTCCTAAATATGAGCAAGGTGTTAGTGCGGAGTTAATAGAAATAGGTAAAGGCCAGGCTTTGATGGATGTGGCCAGTAATTCGTTTAACTATAGTCGTCTGGGGAGTGCCGGTTTTGATGTTCTGCACAAGGTAATTGATAGTGCATCTTGCTATCAGTTTCAGTACAGTCAACTTGATGATGCTATTGCTATTTTTTCTGCTCTTGAGTTAGGGAGAGAGTGATGCAAGCTATTTTAGTTGCTGTTCTAAATGGTGACCAGGCAGTGAGCGACCTGACTTTATCGCAATGGGATTTGCTGATACGCCAAGCTAGAAAGTCCATGTTACTGGGAAAACTTTATTATTTTATTGAAGATGAGTTCGATTTAAATAAGGTGCCTGAATCAGTTTTGCGTTATTTACAATCCGCTCATGTTCATTCTACTAAACAATATACTGACTTACTTTGGGAAATTAAACATCTTGAAAAAGTTGCCAGACAGTTAGGTTTTCCTTTGGTTTTGCTTAAAGGGAGTGCTTATGCAATCGCTGGATTGAGTGCAGCAAGAGGCAGGATTTTTTCTGATATCGACCTGATGGTAGATAAAAAAAATATTAGCCTTACCGAAAAACAATTGATGCTTAATGGCTGGGTGTCTTCAAGCAGTGATTACTACGATCAGTTATATTATCGAAAATGGATGCATGAAATACCCCCTGTTCATCATGTCTTTCGTGGCAGTGTTCTTGATGTGCATCATAATATTATTCCTCCGACGGCTAAAAAATCGCCTGATGCTAGCTTATTAATGGCTCAATCCCATCCTCTCGAAGGCTATGATTTTATGAGTGCACTGTCACCTTTGGATATGATAATTCATAGTGCGACACATTTGTTTTATGATGGAGAGCTAGATCATGGCTTAAGGGATCTTGTCGATCTTGATGCATTAATTCAAAGCAATCAAGCGATGCTGAAATTTGAAGAAAAGCTGTTGCTACGTGCATTTGAATTAGGTTTACAGCGACCTGTTTTTTATGCATTGCGTTATACTCATTTAATCTTACATACCCAGATTCCCAGCAAGGTGTTACAAGATTCACAGCGAGGAGTGCCAAATAAGGCGCTATTAAAACTAATGGATTTTCTTTTTTTAAGAGTGTTAATGCCGGACCATCCTAGTTGCAATGATCGCTGGACAGGCTTTGCGCGTTGGTCTTTGTATATGCGCTCACATTGGCTCAGGATGCCATTATCCTTATTGATTCCTCATTTACTTAGAAAAAGTTTCTTGCGTTTAACGGGGAAAGAACATCATTAAAAAATAGATTATGAAAATTCTACATATCCTGGATCACTCTATTCCATTACATAGTGGTTATACCTTTCGCACTCGGGCAATTTTGCAGAACCAGCGTGCTCTAGGGTGGCAAACCTTTCATCTGACCTCTGCAAAGCATAGGCTGGCAAAGCAGGCAATAGAAGAAGTGGATGGCTTAAGCTTTTATCGGACTGAGCAGCCGACAGGCATAATCACTAAACTTCCTATGGTTAATCAATGGGCTTTTGTAAAAAGCCTCACTGAACGGCTAGATGAAATTATTCCTGAAATAAAGCCAGATATCTTGCATGCTCATTCGCCTTCATTAAATGGTCTGGCGGCAATCATTGCAGGCAAAAAATTTAATATTCCTGTGGTGTATGAATGCAGAGCATTCTGGGAAGATGCGGCTGTTGACCATGGGACAACAAGCAATGGCAGTTTGCGTTATCGCATTTCAAAAGCACTAGAAACTCATGTCTTTAAAAAAGCTCAGGCTGTCAGCTGTATTTGTGATGGTCTGAAGCAGGATATTATTTCGCGGGGGATAGATAAAGATAAAATTACTATTATTCCAAATGCAGTTGATATTGAAAAATTTACTTTTGGCCAGGGAGCTAGCCCTGTACTCAAGCAGGAGTTAGGACTAGAGGATAAAACAGTATTAGGTTTTATTGGTTCTTTTTATGCCTATGAAGGGATTCCATTGATATTGGAGGCCTTGCCTGAAATTCTTAAACATCAGCCTAATGTCCGCGTACTCTTTGTCGGGGGCGGGCCACAAGAGCAAGTGATTAAGGATAAGGTCAAACAGTTAGAGCTTGAGTCCTATGTGATTTTTACAGGACGAGTGCCGCATGATCAGGTTCAGGATTACTATAGGCTGGTAGATATTTTTATTTATCCTCGCTTAGCGATGCGTTTAACCGACCTAGTGACACCGCTTAAGCCGCTGGAAGCAATGGCTCAAGGGCGTTTGGTGGTTGCCTCGGATGTCGGGGGTCATAAAGAGCTTATTAAAGATCAGCAAAATGGTGTGCTTTTTAAAGCCAATGATGTGAGCTCATTAGCGGCCTGTACGCTAGATTTATTAGAAAATTCCCAGCAGTGGGATGAAATGCGTCAGGCAGGACGCTTGTATGTCGAGCAGGAAAGAAACTGGCCGAAAAGTGTTGGAAATTATCAGCAGGTCTATGCTGGGTTATTAAGCTAGGAACTGTTTTCTCGCAAAAAATGGCTACGAATTTAAGACGGAACAGATTCTCTTGCAAAAAAAGTAGGGTGGGCAACGCTTTTTTGCCCACCATCAGGGGCGCATTACGGTGGGCAGAAAAGCGTTGCCCACCCTACGCAACCTTGAATTTCCCAAAGCGCAATAACATTAAGGGCAGCAGTAGTAGGTTGAGTAACGTTGATGAAGCAAGTCCACCTATAATAATCGCTGCCATCGGTCCCATAATTTCCAGCCCTGGGTTATCACTATTTAAGGCAATCGGAGACATAGCTAAGGCGGTCACTAAAGCTGTCATTAAAATGGAAGGTAAACGCTCTTGTGCTCCTTTTAGCGCAGTCGTTAGATTCCATTGCAAGCCCTCATGTTCTACCAGATACTGATAGTGTGACAGCAGCATAATGCTATTACGCACGGTAATACCGAATAAGGTAATAAAACCGATAATAGAGCCGACGGATAGGCTAGCATTCATTAAAATAACCGCCACGATACCGCCGATAAGTGAAAATGGGATATTCAGCAATGCGATACCGACATGGCGTAAATTTCCAATCGCGATATAGATAAAAATAAGTACGCCGATACTCGCCAGCAGGGCATGTAAAACCAAGTCCTGTTTAGCCTGAGCCTGCTCCACTGCAGCACCTGTAAATTCCGGATAGGTATTGTCAGCAAAGGTTATTTTCTGAGTGACTTGCTGTTTGAGTTCCTGCATAAAGGATGCAATATCACGTCCAGCAACATTGCAGGTAATGCTTTGCCGTCTTTGGGCGTTTTGGTGCAGAATATTGTAACGTCCCTGATTGTGTTTGATATCGGCTATATCACTTAGGGTTATCAGTTTTCCACTCAGTGTTCTAATAGGCAGTTGATTAAGAAGGTCGGGCTGGTTGCGCCATTCAGGTTTAAGTGCGACTGCGATATTGTAGCTGCGGTTGCCATGCAGATGTTTGCCCACAACATGGCCATCATAGGCTGCCTGTATTGTTTGCATGACGCTACCTGCCTGTACCCCCCAGAATTTGAGTTTCTCTGGCTGCAGATGAATCTGAATCATGGGTGTACCCGGAGGTGAGCGCAGCTGGATATCGGTGGCCCCAGAAATAGTCTGCATTAATGCCGCAACTTGTTGCGCTTTTTTATCCAGTTGATTTAAATCATTGCCATATATATTAACCACCACAGGCGAGGTATAACCTGAAATCGTTTCATCAACACGCTCGGTTAAAAAAGTGTTCGCCTCAAATAACAGCCCTGGAAAACTGTCGAGAATATCACGTAATGCTTCTAAGGCTTCTTGTTGCTCTGCACCAGAGAGAGGCTTTAGGCGCACTTCATATTCGCTGTAATGGCTGCCATAGGTATCGGCACCTCGTTCTGCACGTCCTGCCCACTGTGAAACAGATTCAATCTGTGGGATTTTTTTGAATTGTGCTGTTATTTGTTTGCCTAGGCGTATGGACTCTTGCAAAGAGGTACCGGGAATACTGGTGGTATGTACAATATAATGCCCTTCACGCAATTCAGGTAAAAATTTATGCCCGAGTGAAAAGAACTGATTGAGTGCCAATAAGGTGAGTAATACACAGACTAGCGTTACCTGTTTGAAATAGGCAGAAACCGTGTTTAATAGGCGCGCATAGAGTGGGTTTAAAAAACGGATAACAGGCGGGGTGGTGTTAAATTTTATGTTATTGCTTAACAATACATAGCATAAGGCGGGGGTCAGTGTTAAAGCAACGCACAATGACATTAGAATAGCCAGGATATAGGAATAGCCTAAAGGTGCAAATAAGCGACCCGCAACCCCATCTAAGGTTAATAAGGGAACAAAAACCAGAGCGACAATAAAGCTGGCATAGACCACCGAGCTGCGCACTTCCATAGAGGCATCATAGACCACCTGCCGGGTGGTGAGAGGCGTTGCTAATGCGCTATTTTCACGCAAGCGGCGGAAAATATTTTCGGTATCAATAATCGCATCATCAACGACTTCTCCTAGGGCAATGGCCAGCCCACCTAATACCATGATATTAAGGTTTATCCCCATTTCCAGCAAAACCAGAACTGAACTGATTAAAGAGATAGGAATAGCGATTGCGGAAATAAAGGCGGTACGCAAGTTATATAAAAATAAATATAAAATAATCAATACAAACAAGCCGCCTAATAGTAAATGGCTGGATAAGTTGTTTAGAGAAGCTTCAATATAATCAGCAGGTCTGAATAAGTGTGAATAGAAATCAATCTGTTGTTCGGCGAATAAAGGTTCAAATTCTTTTAAAGCCTGTTCTACAGCATTGGAGACAGTCAAGGTGTTGGCATCATACTGGCCGATAATCATCATCACAATCCCCGATTTCCCCATGATTTGAGCAGCGCCAATAGCGGGTTCGGGAGCATATCGAACCTCGGCTATATCACCTAGTAATAAGGTATGTTCATCACTGTATTGAATAATGCTTTGGCTTAATTGCTCAGGAGTCGTTGCGTCTCCCGTTACTTGTAGAGTAAAGCGCTGATTACTATTTTCTATGAAACCACCGCCCTGTATTCTGCCTATCTGCGAGGTAGCATCGATCACTTCATCGATAGAAAGATTAAAGCGCTGCAGTTTGTCGGGGTCTAGTTGTATTTGAACCTGTCTAATATCGCCACCAAAAATATTGACATCAGCAACCCCCGGAACAGAGAGTAAGCGTGGTACAAGCAGAGTATCTACCAGATCACGTAATTGCATCAGGTTTTTATGCTGGGAATTAAGACCTATAGTGAGGACCGTTGCCGAAGAGGAGCTTAAAGGGACAGGAACAGGCGTGGATACGCCTGCCGGGAGTTGTGTTGCGAGGCTTGACAGGCGTTCGGTCACTAATTGGCGATTACGATAGATATCACTTTGCTCAGCGAATATAGCGGTGATGATAGAAAGCCCCTGTATGGATTCAGAGCGTATTGACTGTAGCCCTATTAAGCCACTGATCGAAGATTCGATGCGCTGGGTGATGAGTGTTTCGACTTGTTCTGCGGAAAAGCCTGGTGATTCAGTCTGGATGATAATTTGCTTAGGGGCAAATTCAGGAAAAATATCCAGCCCAGCATTGATAAATCGATAGCTGCCATAGAGTAGTATGAGTAAGGCAAGTGTAATGACAATACCATAAAAGCGTAGGGAGAATCGGACGAGATAGGCAAGCATAGTGGCGTAGTAATTATTTCGGGAGAGGGCAGGGTAGAGCGGACTTTAGTTCACTAGACTATAATCTTAGTCATCGTCATCGTCATCGTCATCAGCAGGAATTTGTCCTCGAAACTCCTCGGACAAGAGCATCTGTGCACCCATGCTAACCAGTATATCTCCCTCTTGTAGTGAATCCTGAATAAAATATGAGTCTGAGCTAAGCAATTTTTTCCGGCTAATTTTAACGCGCTTAAAAACTTCATCATCCACTTGAAGGTAAATATAGGCCTGGCCTAAATGCCAGACTATTGCAGATGCGGGAATGATAAATCCTGAGGTTTTGCCTGTTTTTAAGGGAAGCCATACCGCGACACGTTGATGATAGGTATCAATAGCCTGGTCACTTAAATAGAAAAAAGGTGCGCCTGTCTGTTGCTGTATAGAATAAATAGGCGCACTTGATATTAAGCTGGCTGGCTGTGCCTGTTCACGCAGTCCGTAAGGGTGAATTGATACCTTGGTCATGGGGGATATAAGCGGGACAGGAAGGTAAATAAGGTATACTGCTTTGTTAAGTGTACTCAGCATATTGGTATAGGGGGGCGGCTCAGTTAAAAACCAGTGACTTAAGACTTTTCCCCATTTAGATTGAGCCTGTAGGCGTATATTATCAGACTGTTGTCTGGCTATATCGAAGTTTGCTTTATCCAGCTCTAACTGGTTTTTTTGTGCTAATAGTTTACGCGTAGACACCGCATTTTCGCGTTGTAAATTTTGTAAGTGGCGAACATTTTGCTGAGACTGCTTGAGTGTTATATGAGTTGTCGTCTGCTTGGCTAAGGCAGTAAGATAGTCTTTACGGGTATCAATTAATGAGGCAAGATTGATGCGTGTCGCAAATGTTTTGACTTCAGAGTCAAGTTGGCTGCTGTGTAATTTTTGAGTTTGTATATCAGTCGCGCTTATAATGGTGCTATCGATAGAAACAGTAAATGCTTCTAATAGTCTGGCAGGCGCGTTATCATTTGCATCGCTATGCAGGCTACCTAAAGAGGACAGTAGCAAAAAAATAGTCTTTAAATAATGTGATTTAAGCATAAGGGGATGGCAAGCAGTGGGGCAGCTTAATGTTCAATATAATGAATGAATGATTTTATTATAAAGTATTCCGCTTAATAGTCGCTGTTAATAGGGAATTTTAAGATAAAATAATAGCGGATAAGAATAATTATAAAAAGTAAAAGGTGTAAGAACAATGAGTCAAAATCCAGAAGAACTAAAATATGCAGTAACACATGAGTGGGTAAAGTTAGAAGATAACAATATCATTAAAATCGGGATAACAGATTTTGCTCAGGAAGAGTTAGGGGATTTGGTTTATATTGAGCTGCCAGAGGTGGGGCGGCAATTAGCGGTTGAAGAACAGTGTGCCGTTGTTGAGTCGGTTAAAACAGCCTCTGATTTGTTTAGTCCTGTTGCTGGAGAAGTTGTGGCAATTAATGAAAAACTGGCCGATGAACCAGAGCTGGTGAATGAAGATGCATTTGCTACCTGGTTATTTAGTATGAAGATAAAAGATGTCGATGATTTAGAGCGGCTCTTGGATGCTGATGATTATGAGCAGGCTATTTCCTAGGTTTAATGTAAAATTTGGGCATCCTTCATAGTAGGTTGGGCTAGCTTGTTAAGCGTTAGCGTAACAAGCTAACCCAACCTTTTCGGGTATATAGGTCGGGTTAGTTGAATTGTTGGGTTGCCCCAAAGATGGCAGCCAACCTACAATATTTGTCCCGTTTTAAGTTCGTATCCCCTATTTTAAATAGTAACTTGACAGGATATTGTGGATAAATGGCAAATCAAAAGGTAAAAGGTTTCAAGCGTATTATCAATGCCTGCTTTTTTTCAATAGCTGGCTTTAAAGCGATATGGGAGCATGAAGAAGCCTTTAGGCAGGAAGTATTATTATTTTTATTGGCAACTCCGCTGGCACTATGGCTAACGGAAAATAATATCGAACGTGTTTTATTAATAGGTAGTGTTGGTGCTGTGTTATTAGTCGAACTATTAAACTCGGCAGTTGAAACAGCAATAGACAGGATAGGGCTAGAGCGTCATGAGTTATCGGGTAGAGCAAAAGATATGGGCTCTGCTGCAGTGACTTTATCCCTGGCATTAGCCGCTATGACATGGGCGTTAATTTTAATTTAAAGGAAAAAGAGAGTAATGAGTGCATTAATTTGTGGGTCTATGGCTTACGATACAATAATGGTTTTTCACGATAAATTTAAAAACCATATTCTTCCCGAAAAAGTACATATGCTGAATGTGTCTTTTTTAGTACCTGTTATACGCAGGGAATTTGGCGGATGCGCAGGTAATATTGCCTATAATCTAAAATTACTGGGCGAGTCGCCTAAAATCATGGCAACGGTAGGGCATGATTTTGAACCGTATGCACAATGGTTAAATCAGTGTCAGATCTCTAGTGAATATATCAAAAAAATAGATGGAGAATATACCGGCCAGGCTTATATTACCACTGATGAAGATGATAACCAGATTACTGCTTTCCACCCGGGGGCAATGAATGAATCGCATATTAATTCGGTTCCTCAGCAAGAAAGTATTGAAGTAGGTATCGTTTCACCCGATGGTAAACAAGGGATGCAACAACATGCACAAGAATTTGTTGAGGCGGGAGTGCCGTTTATTTTTGACCCGGGTCAGGGCATGCCAATGTTCAGTGGCGAAGAACTATTAGAATTACTGAGTTTGGCAACATGGGCAACCTTTAATGACTACGAGTCTGAGTTAATGCAGGAGCGTACCGGTTTATCTTTAGAGAAAATTGCCGAGCAAGTCGAGGCACTGGTTATTACCCTGGGAGGCGAAGGTTCCAGAATTTATACGCAAGGGCAATGTATAGAAATTCCCTCGGCACAGGCAAAGCAGCTAAGTGATCCAACGGGGTGTGGTGATGCCTATCGTGCAGGATTGTTGTTTGGCATTATGAATGAATATGACTGGCCAACCACAGGCCGTATTGCCTCGTTATTGGGGACAATAAAAATTGAGCACCACGGTACTCAGAACCATAGTTTTACGATGGAGCAATTTAAAACACGCTATCAGAAAAGTTTTGGTGAGGCGTTTTAGGAACTAGAAAACTAAAATAAATCATTATGTTGAAGAACCATGTAATAATAAAACCTCTAAACCCAGTAACAGTCTCTGTCTCACTCGCAGTAACAATACTGGTTTTTTTGTTTATGTCAGTGGTACAAGCTCACGGTGTCGATGCCAATACCCAGCAGTTTTTACAGGCTAATCAGGGCGTAGCCATCGGGCCATTTTTGTATATTGGCGCAAAACATATGCTCACGGGTTATGATCATTTATTATTTCTGCTCGGTGTTATCTTCTTTTTATTCCGTACCCGGGATATATTAATTTATGTTAGTTTATTTACTTTAGGCCATAGTTTAACGCTATTTTTTGGCGTACTTTTTAATGTCGCGGTTAATGCCTACATCATTGATGCAATTATTGGACTGTCAATTGTTTATAAAGGCTTTGATAATCTAGGTGGCTTTCAGCGATTGTTTGGCAGGCAGCCTGATACCAAGGCTGCCGTGCTGATTTTTGGTTTGTTTCATGGTTTGGGTTTGGCGACAAAATTGCAGGACTTTGCCATGCCAGAAAAGGATCTATGGAAAAATTTACTGGCTTTTAATGTCGGGGTTGAAATTGGTCAGTTTGTAGCTCTGCTGTTTATTTTAACACTCTTGAATTTCTGGCGACGCTATCATAGTTATTTTAGTTTTGCAGTGATCAGTAATACTTTATTAATGGCGGGTGGTTTGATTTTATTTGGCTATCAAATGGCTGGCTTCGTACTTAGCGTGTAATGCTTATGAATGATGTAAACGTACCTGTGCAATCTTTAAAAACACTGATGATTAGCATGGTTTTTTCAGTCTTATTGGCATTTTTTATTTTACTTGCGTTTGTTGGGCCTGCTGAATACGGTATTGACCCCACAGGTTTAGGAAAAGCTCTGGGTTTAACTGCATTAGCAAAGCCAGCACAGCAACATGCAAAATCAGTGATGTCATGTCCAGTAGGAGAGCAATTATCCTACTGGAAGGATATAGTGATGATCACTGTCCCTGCTAAATCAGGTCTGGAATATAAGTTCTATATTGAGCAGGGAGCTGAAATAAGCTATGCATGGACGAGTGATAGCTCAGACCTATATTTTGATTTTCATGGTGAGCCCACAGGTGATAAAACGGGGTATTTTAAAAGTTATCGTGAAACGACGGCTAGCCAGTCTGATGGTGCTTTAACTGTACCCTTTACAGGGACTCATGGCTGGTACTGGAAAAATGAGAGCAATCATGCCGTGCGCATTACTTTAAAAACTAAAGGGCAGTATAAAATCAAAGGACTGATATAAATAGTGAAGGGGAGTAGGCTTTAGCCTACAAGAGTTGCTAGCGGTGTAGGCTAAAGCCTACTCCCCATTATCTATCCGTTTATGTTAAAATCCATATATTTTTCACCAACAACCGTTATAGAGAGTAGCAATGGCAGGACATAGTAAGTGGGCTAATATTAAACACCGTAAAGCTGGCCAGGATGCAAAGCGAGGCAAGTTATTTACTAAATTGATTCGTGAGATTTTTGTCGC
>WTCN01000156.1 GCA_013138555.1 Methyloprofundus sp.
TAGAAGTCGGAACGATTAATCTAAAAGTGATGGAAGTTCTGGATGGCGCTAATACGGGAAATTTTGGTGCTCAAGAGCCTGCCCAGGCACGCATCACACCCGTAAAAGGTAAAGCGATACTGGTAAGCGGTCATGATTTAAAAGACTTATATGAATTACTCGAACAGACCAAAGACACTGGCATTAATATTTACACACACGGTGAAATGTTACCCGCACATGCTTATCCAAAACTACGCGCTTATTCGCATCTAGTAGGTAACTACGGCAGTGCCTGGCAAAATCAGCATGCTGAATTTGCCGCCTTTCCCGGACCTATTTTAATGACCTCAAATTGTCTGATCGAACCCACGCCTGCATACAGAGGGCGTATTTTTACTGCAGGTCCGGTTGGTTGGCCTGGTGTGCGTCATATTGAAAATCATGATTTTACACCTGTTATTCAAGCAGCAAAAGCATTGCCTGGATTCAAGAAAGATGCTGAGGAAAAATCAGTGACTGTTGGTTTTGGTCGTCATGCCGTACTGGGGGTTGCTGATAAAGTGATAGACGCAGTCAAAGGTGGAGATATTCGTCATTTCTTCTTAGTCGGTGGTTGTGATGGTGCTGCACCTGGGCGTAATTATTACACCGAAATAGCGGAACAGACACCTGATGACTGTGTCATTATGACCCTGGGTTGTGGGAAATACCGTTTCCATGAACAGGAATTTGGCGATATTGGCGGTATCCCACGTTTGCTTGATATTGGTCAATGTAATGATGCCTATTCAGCCATTCAAATCGCTAGTGCTTTAGCCGATGCATTTGAATGTGAAGTGAATGATTTACCACTGTCTATGATGATTTCATGGTTTGAGCAGAAAGCAGTCGCTGTTTTGTTAGCCCTATTGGCACTGGGAATTAAAGACATTCATTTAGGCCCTACCTTACCGGCCTTTATCACTCCGGCAGTATTAGATATTTTAGTCAAAGAATTTGCTATTAAACCGAATGGTGTCGCCGCCGATGACTTGGCTGCTGCATTGAAAATAGCGGCTTAACTTTTAAGAATACGCTTGTCAAAATACAGGCGGGACTTTAGCCGCGGCTCACAGCGATACCATTGCGACTAAAGAGACTGTGAAAGTATTATGTGTAGGTTGGGGTGAAGTATGAACCCCAACAACTGAGGCTAGGTAAGCCATTGATTGTTGGGGTTCGCAAGCTCACCCCAACCTACGGAATCTATCTTTTTAAATATATTATTGAATACTTTCACAGTCTCTAAAGTCCCTCCTATTTTATTGCTAAGTTACTACCCTACTCTTTCTTCAATCTGGAATTTTTATGAGTCACAAAATTACCTTGTCCACACGAGATAATCAACAATTTGAATTTTCTTGCGAAAACCAGCAAAATGTCCAGGATGCGGCTGAAGCTGCAAGCCTTTACCCACCTTTTGGCTGCAAATCCGGAGCATGCGGAGCCTGCCTGGGTAGCTGTGAAAAGGGCGATTATCAGCTGGATAGTTATAGTCAAGAGGTTTTATCAGTAGAAGCAGCAGCAAATGGCGGTATTCTATTATGCCGTACACTGCCTAAAACTGATTTACAAATCACACTGCCTTATGATGCCGACAGCATCCAGCAAACCTTAAATGCACCCAGAGATGCTGAAATTATTAGTATCGATAAAATTGCTGAGCGCACTCTAAAAGTTGTACTGCAGTTACAAGATGATCCAGAAACAGGTCTGGCATTTGAATTTGAACCGGGACAATTTGTTGAACTGGAAATACCGGGCTTAGATTTAATGCGCGCTTATTCCCTGGCTAATACCGCTAACTGGGAAGGCCGTCTGGAGTTTTTAATTCGCTTACAGCCTAATGGCAAGTTTTCTGAATTTTTACAAAAAACACCTATCGGGCAACATATATTAGTACATGCGCCATCAGGTGCATTTGTGATTAATAAACAAAGCTCAAATCCACGTTGTTTTATAGCCGGTGGTACAGGTCTATCACCTTTCCTGTCTATTTTAAAACGTATGGCTGAATGGGCTGAAGATCATCCCACGCATTTATTTTTAGGGGTCAATAATGAAGCTGAAATACTTTGCCAGGAAGAACTCACAGCGCTACAGCAAAGTTTGCCACAATTAACAGTAGAAATATGTGTCTGGAAACCGGAAGATAACTGGCAAGGATTTATCGGCACGCCGGTTGATGCCTTTAAATCTTATCTTGAAAAAAATGGGGTAGAAAACGATGTGTATCTTTGCGGCCCCCCCATCCTGGTTGAAGCATCAACAACTGTCGCCCTAGAAAACGGGATTAATAAAGAACATATATATAGCGAACGCTTTGTTGCTGCATAGATTTTTGAGCGTAGCAACAAAGGTGGAGCTTATTAAAACCAGCTATACTATCAATCAGACATGTAGAAATTATTTACCTGAGAATCTATAAATCCTAACCTACAGGCAAAAAAAAGCCTCGGATAAACCGAGGCTTTCTTCAAACAGTGTGTAATCGTTAAGATTAAACTTTGTTTGCAGCAAATGGATGCTCTGAAGTTGCTTTTTGAGCAACAACTTCTGCAGCAGTTGGCGTACCAGCTACAGCATTTACGATAGACTGTTTAGTCGCATCGTAGTTATTTTTCTCAATTGCTGTATCATCTTCTGCTAACCAGTGAATGAATACACCAACAGAGATGAATAAATCATCAGCTTCATCAGCTGGGATAGTTCCATCTTCAACACAATCAGCAACAGCCATTGCAACACCACGTTGTGCTGGGCCAAACATTTGAACTGCTTGCTTAGAAC
>WTCN01000032.1 GCA_013138555.1 Methyloprofundus sp.
GGAGTCAATACTGACCTGAAAGCCTTCCTGTTTTAATCCCTTGATAATATCTTCTAGATGATCAAACGGGGTATCTGGCAAACAGCCTATATCAATTACATTGGCTCCGTTACTTTGATAATAGTAGGCGCGTTTGATCACCTCATCGACAGCTAGCTTAGGGGCATCGACAATTTCGGCAAAAATTTTGACATCATAGTGGCTTAAATCAATATGCAGTGCCTGTTTGCCAAAATAAACCGGGAGGTCTTTTAATTCTTCGGGGCCACGTTCAACCGGGATTCCTAACTTGGCTGATAATACGTCTAGGTCACCACGGCAACGTCCGGGAACCATAATACGGTCAGCATTAAAGGTGTCTTTTAAGCGGCGTCCAATCATATCGGCGGTCATTAGTGCTGCCACTTTGATACCGAGCTGGTGTACGGTATAAGTGAACTCAGGTTGCATCTTGACTAAAATCTGATTTAATTGTTTTTCAGCCAGTTTGCCGGTTAAAAATAGTATATGTTCACTCATGATAATGAGGCGAGACGTTGCTCTATCGCTAATTTAAGTTCTTCGACACTTTCAACCACAGTGGTATATTCAAAACTACGTAATTTTTCTGTTGCTTCCAAATCTATTTTCCTGGGATAAACCATCACTTCACCGCCAGGTGCTGTGGTTTTCATTTCGGGCGCAATATCACAGGGATAGACAATATTAGGTACACGGCATTTTCCCGCCTGAGAATATAAATTAGTCACTAATGAATCGGCAATGCCTAAGACACATTTTGCCACCGTATTAGACGTTGTCGGAGCAACAATCAGTGTATGATAATAGTCTTTGTAAAATAATCCGACCGGAGGCGCAGAGGCGGATTTGTCACGGTAAATACGTATTTTATCACGTAGGTCATTGATATGAATGCCATACATTTTTAAAACCTCTTCACCTGCCTGGCTTAGGTATAAATCGACATTATCTAAAGTTAGCATAAGCTCTATGCATTCTTCAATATAATGCCCTGAACCGGTAACGGCCCATGCAATGCGCGGAGAGGTCATTAATATCTATCGTGGTTTAATTTAAGTTAACTGCTTATTATATACTTTGCTATGTATTCTTGGCAGGTTTCTTGGTAAAAAGACTTTTTTCGGAGTAAATACCTTTATGTTTAATAATTTAACGGCTCCCCTTATGATGGGGATTCTGAATGTAACGCCAGACAGTTTTTCTGATGGGGGAAAATATACCGGGATTGAAAGTGCTTTAGCACAGGCTAAAAGCATGATTTCAGAGGGCGTTGATATGATAGATATCGGGGGTGAGTCAACCCGGCCGGGTGCTGAATCTGTTTCGGTAGCAGAGCAGATTAAACGTGTGGTTCCGGTGATTAAGGCAATACGTCAGGAATTATCTGAGACTATCCCTATTAGTATTGACACCACAGCGAGTGAAGTGGCAGCAGCGGCTTTGGACGCAGGGGCAAGCTTGATTAATGATATTTCGGCGGGGAGGCATGATGAGGCGATTTTATCTTTGGCAGCAGAAAAAAATGTACCAATTATTTTAATGCATATTCAAGGCCAGCCTAAAGATATGCAACAAACTCCATTCTATGAAAATGTTGTAGTTGATGTATTGGAGCATTTGCAAGAGTGTATTGCAGCAGCTTTGGCAGCTGGAGTGGCAAAGCAGAATATCGCGATTGACCCGGGTATCGGTTTTGGTAAGCGTAAACAGGATAATCTGGAATTATTGGCCCATCTGGATAAATTTGTTGCTACTGGCTACCCGGTTTTATTGGGCACCAGTCGTAAACGCTTTATGGGAAGTTTGTGTGCAGTATCTGAACCGGCTGAGTTAGTCAGTGCGACGGCTGCAACTACGGCTTTGGGAGTGATGCAGGGGGTGCAGATGTTTCGCGTGCATGATGTAAAGGAGAATAGGCAGGCAGCGGATGTAGCCTGGGCGATTAGGCAGGCAATCTGAGGTTGTTAATATTGGTTTAAGTAATGGGCTAAATAGCCTGTAACAAACTTGGCAGAGTGGGATAACGTCCACTCTGCAGATAAAATGGAAAGAATCAGTAATTAACTATCAGCTACTAATGACTTTAGTAATATTGTCATATCGCTAACAGGTAATGGTCGACTAAAGAAATAACCTTGAATAATGTCACATTTTCGTTTGTTCAAAAAAATTAGCTGAGTTTCATCCTCAACGCCTTCGGCAACAACTTTTTGACCTAGAGAATGCCCCATATCGATAATTGCACAGGCAATTCTTGCATCTTTTGAATCACTGGTCATATCACGTATAAAAGACTGGTCAATTTTAAGGACATCAATGGGGAACTTTTTTAAATAGGATAAAGATGAATATCCTGTGCCAAAGTCATCTAGTGCTATTTTAATCCCCATTTTTTTCAGCCGTTTAAGCTGTAACTCAATTCTGTTAATATCACCAATCAGCATGGACTCAGTGATTTCCAGCTCTAGATTACGGGCTGGGAGTTGGGCTTTAGCCAAAGCATCTTCAACACTTTTCATGAAGCCATCATCCATAAACTGGCGGGCTGAAACATTCACTGAAACCTGCTTGAGAGGTAAGCCAGCATCTATCCAGGATTTAAGTTGTAAACAGGCTGTTTCAAGAATCCAGGCACCAATTTCAATGATGAGACCTGTTTCCTCTGCAATAGGAATAAAATGATCGGGAGGAATCATTTTATTTATACCATTAGAATCATAAAACCAGCGTATCAATACTTCAGCGCCCCATAACTTTCTATTATTGGCTTTGTATTGTGGTTGATAGAAAAGTTGTAATTCATTTTTTGCCAATGCTTTACGCAAATTACTTTCCAGGGTTAGTTTATCCTGGCTTGCATGAGAAAATTCTGATTTATAGTATTGATAGTTATCTCGACCTTTATTTTTGGCTTCGTACATGGCAATATCGGCATTTTTTAGCAGCATTGTGGAAGATTTTCCATCTTCAGGGTAAATAGCAATGCCTATGCTTGCACCGATAAAGACTTCAGTACGATTAATCAAATGTACGTCTGATAAAGACTTGATAATTTTGTCAGCAATAAGAGAGGAGGAGAAAATTGCTTGTTCATGAGACTTCTCATGTAATAACAAAATAGCAAATTCATCACCACTAAAGCGAGCAACAATATCCTCTTTTCTAGTGGAAGTTGTCAATCTTTTAGCTGTTTCCTTAAGAACCTCATCACCAGCATCATGTCCCAGGGAGTCATTAACCGATTTAAATTTATCCAGATCTATAAAAAAAATGACAGCATGTAGGTCGTGACGTCCTGCATAGGATATGACTTGCTCCATACGCTCCAGAAACATAACTCGGTTAGGTAAGCCAGTCAAATCATCATAATGAGCAATCTGTAAGATACGTTTTTCATTCAGTTTATACTGAGAAATATCAATCAATGTTACAAAAAACTGGTTAAGTGAATGTGTTTTATTTTTTAAAGGCTTGATTTGTAACTTGGCGGTATATTTAAATCCATTACTTTTTTTACAGTTAAAATCTCCTGACCATAGTTGAAATTTTTGTGACTGAAAATAGTCTAGAATTGTTGCCTCAATTTTGGAGTCAGTTCTTCCTCTTTTAATAAAGGATATGCCCTGATTTCTTAGTTCTTCAATAGAGTAGCCAGTGAATGATGAGAATTCAGCATTGACGCGAGTTATTCTTAAAGCACCATCGAGAATAGCAAAGCTTAAATGACTAGAGTCAAATAAGGTAGTTAATAGATTGAAATCAGTTATTTCTCTATCCGTTATTTCTTTATTAGATTCTTCCTGTTTATATGCCTGTAGGGGCTTTCCAGAGATACATAGCCTGTAAGGATTCTTTTTGTCATCAAAAACGGGAGTAAATGTAAGGTCTACAGAAAGGCTGCTACCATCAGACAGAGAAGAAATTCTGGAGTCATTGATGGTTTTTTTGAGCTGCCAGGCCGTTTTATCTAATTTTTGGTGCTCCCGTAATTCTATCGCATTACAACCCGGGATGAGGGCGAGCTGCATATCAGTCATCCCAGCATAGTGTTGACCTTTTATATTCAGATAGTCTAAATACTCTGGTGAGGCTTGCCGCCACTTTCCTTCATTATCCTTAATACACAGTATATTAGGAATTTTGCGTATTAGTTCTGCATCAGAATAGGGATACGGTGTGAGATTTGTATTTGATAATTGCTTTGATGGAGTGTTTTGTTTTTGCAGTATCCAGAAAAAGAATGCGGCCACAATAAATACACAGTTTGTAATTAGAATTAATAATTCAGGCTGAAAAGAAAAGGATTCTTTAAGGAAGGTAGGGGAATATAATTGAAAAATACCATAACTTAAGTTACTTGCAACGAGGAGGGTAATTAGTATAAAAAAATTGTTTCGAATCAACATATGTGTAGCAATAGTGATTAGTAGTCCATTTATAATTTAGCTATATACTAACTATAGCTCAATTTCGACCTGTGTCATTGAATAATGCACAAGATTGTTTTGATTGTACATTGAACCGGGTTAGCGGGGCAATCCTAATTAGTTTAGATAGTTTTTTTGTCAGCAATGGGATCTCAATAAAGATTACGCTTATAGCTAACGATAAAGTTATAAATTAAAAGGTAAATGCTATAACCCTAAACTGAAATTGCTGTATTATTATAAGCCTCGATTATAACTATAAAGTGTAGTGTGCAATGGAACAGAGAAAAAGACCGCTTTCACCTCATTTACAAGTCTATAGGTTACCACTCACCGCAGTCGTTTCTATCATTCATAGAATGACAGGCGTGTTGTTAGCCGCTGGGCTGTTTCTATTTGTTGTTAGTTTGGCGATGGTTCAAGCTGGGGAAAGCAGCTATCATGTTATGCAGGGCTTTATTCAACAACCTTTGATAGAAATGGCTATCTGGTTAATGGTGTATGCTTTATTTTTCCATCTGTGTCATGGTATTCGTCATTTGATTTGGGACTTGGGGGAAGGTTATGACAAACTTTTAATGAATTACTATATTATATTAGAGTTGTTTGCCTCTGTTGCGCTCACATTTATTAGTTTCTTATTTGTCCGTTTAGGAGGGTAAAGATGGATTATAGGACACCTTTAGCAAAAGCACAGGGCCTAGGGTCTGCCAAAAGTGGCACTACTCATTGGTGGATGCAAAGAGTCACAGCGGTTGCGTTAATTTTTCTATCTTTCTGGCTGATATTATTTATACAACAACTTTTTTACGCATCTTATTCTGAAATAAAACAATGGTTAGTCGAGCCTGTAAATTTTACTTTGCTAATTGCATGGGTTTTTATCGGTTTTTATCATGCTGCGTTAGGCTTGCAAGTTGTTATTGAAGATTACTTAAGCCCTGAATGGCTAAAAATTGTTCTGGTTTGGGGGATTAAACTGGTTTTTATGGGAGCAGCCATTGCATCGCTGGTGTTTACCATTCGCATTGCTATTTCAGCAGGGTAATTAATAATAATGAAAGATAAATATAAGATTATTGAGCATGAGTATGATGTTTTAGTTGTAGGTGCGGGGGGCGCAGGCTTGCGCGCAACCTTTGGTATGGCCGAAAAAGGTTTAAAAACAGCCTGTATTAGTAAAGTATTCCCAACACGCAGTCATACGGTTGCGGCACAGGGCGGTATTAGTGCCGCTTTAGGTAATAATGGCGAAGATGACTGGCGCTGGCACATGTATGATACTGTTAAGGGTTCCGACTGGCTGGGAGATCAGGATGCGATTGAGTATATGTGTCGCGAAGCAATCCCGGCAGTTTTAGAGTTAGAGCATTATGGTGTTCCCTTTTCACGAAATGAAGATGGTAAAATTTATCAACGTGCCTTTGGAGGCATGACTACGCATTTTGGTGAAGGTACAGCACAAAGAACTTGTGCCGCTGCAGATGTAACAGGTCATGCTATTCTGCACACCTTGTATCAGCAGTCATTGAAACATGATGCTGAATTTTTTATCGAATATATTGTTATCGATTTAATCATGGAAGAGGGCGCGTGCCGAGGGGTTTTGGCATGGTGTCTGGATGATGGGTCTCTACATGTTTTTAAAGCACATACAACGGTTTTAGCGACAGGGGGGTATGGGCGTTGTTATTTTTCCTGTACCTCAGCGCATACAGTGACAGGGGATGGCAGTGCGATGGTATTGCGTGCTGGACTGCCGCTACAGGATATGGAATTTATTCAATTTCACCCTACGGGAATTTATGGTGCAGGCTGTTTGATTTCCGAAGGGGTACGCGGGGAGGGAGGGTATTTAACCAACTCTAAAGGTGAACGATTTATGGAAGAGTATGCACCGCATGCAAAAGACCTGGCTTCACGTGATGTGGTTAGCCGGGCGATTACCATGGAGGTCAATGCAGGACGTGGTATTGGTGAGCAT
>WTCN01000135.1 GCA_013138555.1 Methyloprofundus sp.
GGGCAGATTTTCTTGCAAAAAAAGTAGGGTAGGCAGGTTTTTTTGCCCACCATCAGGGGCGCATTATGGTGGGCAGAAAAGATTGCCCACCCTACGAGTGATAAGCTGTCCCGTGTTAAATTTGTAGCCATTAATATTACAATTTCAATTGTAAGTTATGCTAACCCACTAATATTCGTCAGTAATACTTTTAAATACCATGACATTGAAAATTCAGACAACAAACCTATTAAAAGATTTAACCAAAGACGATGAAGTCGTACTTGATGACGGTATAAAACACCTCTTCGACAAAGCTGATCTACTCGCCATTTGGGCGGCTTACCAATCAGGACGACCCTTATTATTACGCGGCAAACCCGGTACAGGAAAAAGTCAGTTAGCCAAAGCCATTGCTCATCTTTTAGGCTGGGCATTTGTCTCGGAAGTGATGCATGGCGGTACGCAGCTAGAAGAACTGCACTGGCATTATGATGCAATTAGTCGTCTGGGCGAAGCGCAGTCCCTGGCTTATACACTAGGTTTAGGTACGCCAGATAATAAGGATAAACCATCAGCAGGTGATACTGTGCAAGAAAAACTGGATCATAAACACTTTATTCGCCCCGGTGCTTTTTGGTGGGCTTTTGATTGGTGTTCAGCAAAAGCTTGTTACCCAAAGAGCGCAAAAGTGCAGGAAATTATGCCTAAAAGTCCAGAAAACTGGGATGCAGAACAACAGGGTGTGGTGTTATTAATTGATGAAATAGATAAAGCCGAGCCTGATTTACCTAATGGCTTATTACAGACCTTAGGTGATTTAGAATTTAATGTGCCTTATATCCATAAAAATATCAAAGCAAAAGGTATAAAACCACTGATCATTATTACCACCAATGAAGAGCGTGAGTTACCTACTGCCTTAGTGCGTCGCTGCTATACACATACGCTAAAAATGGCAGAAGGCGAGAACAAAATAGATTGGCTGGTTAAAAGAGGGCAACTGCATTTTAAAACGAAAATCTCACCAGATAGCTACCAACAAGCAGCGGAACTGTTATGGCAGGACCGTCAGAGTGATATGCGCTACCCGCCAGGCTTGGCAGAATATTTAGATTTATTACGTGCGTTGGCAACGCTATCACATAAGGATCAAGCGCAAGGCCTAGAAGATATTAGCCAATTTGTCTATAACAAAGAAACGGAAGATTAAGCATGGCTTGGGGAAGAGTCGTACTGTTACTAGCAGCCGCTGAAGCAACAAAAGTTCACCTAGTCGATGTCGCTAAAACAATGGATTACTCCGCGATACCAAAGTCGCCTGAAAAACAGCAGGATGACGTTGCTTTTACAGGAGGAGAGTTGGATGATGAAGCGTTAGCTGCTAATCATGAAGTACAGCATTTCCCGGAAATGGTTTTTGGGAAAATCACCCAAATCACCACCTTTAAACCAGCAAAAAATGAAATCCCCGCGTACTTGTCAGATACGCAAAAAGCCGCTGAATTTGAGCAGCATAAGCAAGGCACGTTTATTTTTGAAGCTCCCAAGCCTTTGGCAACATTAAGCCAGTTGACTCCACTGTTAATCAATAGTTTAGGCAGAAAAGTAAAAGGTAAACAGTTGAATTATACTAAGGTCGTACGCTGTGTCAGCCAGGGAAAAGCGGTCAAAAAACTATTTTATCGGCAACAGCATAAATGGCCATTACAGTTGACGATACTGCTTGATAAGCATGAAGAGCTTTTTCCCTATTGGGCAGATTTTGATCATATCGTCACACAGTTGCAAATTCAGCTAGGGGAATGCAATGTACAGGTGTTAGCCATACATGAGCGGAACTTATATGATTTTATTGCACAACAAAACAGTATTCACCCTGCAATACTAATTTTAAGTGACCTACAAAGCTATGATAATCAACATCGTTATTGGGCATGGCAAGATATTCTTGAGAGACTACAAAAACAGGCAACAACGATTTTAACCTTAAGCTCTGCAAGTACCTCACCGGCTTCTGCTGTATGCACCAGAAAAGCAAGAGTGAACAGTCTAATACCTAGGCATGGCTTTATTCGTCATGCGAAAAAGCACGGCTTTACAATGCCTGTTAGTGAAGCACAGTTAGAAGCTGCATTAACCATGATTTCACCACTCGCAATGGTTGATGGCGGCTTATTAAGAAAACTGAGGCATACTTTTAATTGGGGAAGTCCTGTATTGGAAGGTCAGTTATGGAATGATAAACGTATCGTGCAAAGTGTGTTAGGCATACGTTTACAGGCAACAGAACAAGAAAAATATCGAGCTCAGTTTAGTCAATTAGACGAGTCTATCCAACAGCAATTCTGGCAATTGGTGGAAAGCCACCATAAAGACGCTTATCCGGGCTTGTTAAATCTGGAGCGCACTAGCAAGATGGCATTAAGCCATACGACGGAAGCGGATCAAGCACAGACCATCGCTTATTTACAGTCACTTCTAGCCCATTATCAGCAAAATGCAAACAGCTCTGAGTCAGCTCCTCTTCAGGCACAATTAAGAACGTTTATTAACTTTGCCCCACAAGCGGGATGGCACTCTTCAGAGGTATTATCTGATTTATTGCATCAGGCTTATGCTTTAGCCTATCAGGATGAAATTCGTCACGGTCAGTGGAGTTCATCTCTCCCTGCACAATTAGACCCGAATAAAATCAGCTTACCAGAATCAACAATGCAGTCATTTAGTGTACAAGTTTCAGACTTGCATGGTGAAGTGATTGTGTCTCAAGGAAGTACGGATAAGGCTAAAACACTGTTTAAGTTTAATGCGAGTGCGACGCAACCGGCTTTGTGGCAAAGGTCAGCCACAGAGCCGCAAATGCCGATTAAAAATAAGCAAAGGATTAGCCTGAAAAAAAATCAATCGCTGATGATAAAAACGGCTAAACAACAATGGCAGATAAAATGTATAACATGCCCTGACTTTGCACAAAATATTGGTCAAGATCAGCGCGGTTTATTTATAGAAACGGAATTGAATAATTCTGATAAGCGTTATTATTGGTTACCGGAGCAGGTGGATGAGCAGGGACAAAAACAGGCGGGGGCATGGTTTCCAGAGAGGCAAGTAGGAGAAAATATTGGACGGGATCAATATGGTTTGTATCGGGATGTCAGTATCAATAAGATTATGCAACGGTTTCGTTATATACAGCCGGGGTGTTTTTTGATGGGGTCGCCAGAGGGTGAGCTTGAAAGAGAGTTGTGGGATGGTAAAGAAACCCAGCATCAAGTCACCTTAACGGAAGGTTTCTGGTTAGCGGATACAGCGGTTACTCAGGCTTTGTATCAGGCAGTCATGAGTGAAAATCTCAGGCGTTTTAAAAATGATCTTAATCATCCGGTAGAGCAGGTAAGTTGGGATAATGTCCAGCAGTTTATAAAAAAACTAAAGACTATAATGCCTGCACTGCATGCGCAACTGCCAACTGAGGCACAGTGGGAATATGCCTGTCGGGCAGGAACCTTAACACCTTTTTCATTCGGTGATAATATTAGCCTTGAACAGGTAAATTATGATGGTAAAGGCCCTTATGCTGAGGGTAAAAAAGGTAAGAAAAGGAATAAAACAGTGGTTGTTAAATCATTGCTAGAAAATGCATGGGGTTTATATGAAATGCATGGTAATGTCTGGGAATGGTGTACGGATAAGCATCAAGAGGATCTGGGTGATGCCGCTACTATTGATCCTATAGGGGGAGAAGACGGCTCTTTTCGGGTGTTGCGGGGTGGCTCTTGGTTCTCTAGTGGCGGGAGCACTCGTTCCGCCTACCGTCGCAGGCTCCAGCCTGACGAGCGTTATTTCCGCATCGGGTTCCGGCTTGTCCTTGGTCACCAGTTCCAGACAGAAAAAGAAAAGGGCAGCTAGCCGTAAGGCCCGAGCTGAGGGACGAAGCGAGAAGCCGGAAGCGGCTAAAAGCAGGACTCATCGTTTAATCGTTCCCACGCCAGAGCGTGGGAACGATTTCTTACCAAGGATCAATATCAATCAGCCCACCCAAGCCCTCGTAATGACTCGCACTGGAATAACGCCAATGCTCCGCTCTATTCACATACCCCCGCTTTAACGGATTTTCATGAATATACTTTAATTTCTCACGCATGATATTTTCGCTAAAAATCATCTCTGCATGCACTCCTTCTTGCCAGAATTGAAATTCCCGATCCACTTTATGAGCGCGTTTAGAAAAGCGTAAACGCTCCAACATATGTTTAGCCCCTTTTTCCTGTAGGCTATCGATCAACTGCCTTGCGGTATAGGACTTAAAACTACTGACACATTTATCCAGTCTGGGAGCCTGGGCAATAAAATGCAGGTGATTGTCTAAAATCACATAGCCATATAGCTTTAGTCCTTGTTGCTCACGCTGATATTGCCAGCAGTCCAGAATGATTTGTACCATTTCCGGGCGCGTAAAAACAGCTAGCCATTCCATCACAGTACAGGTCATAAAATGTGCTTGATCAGGCTCTGTAATCACATAACGACTTCTTCCCATGTTTAATCTCCTTGTGTTTTAGTCTCAGGGGAATAACTGCGTATAATAGATTCAGCTTAGCAGAAATGTTAGGTTTATGTGCAGGGTGTTCCGTGACGCTGGAGCGTCACAGGCTGCATTCCCACGCTGGAGCGTGAGGAACGATAGGGGTTGTGGTGGGCTGTTTTTCTTTCTGAGCAGAAACATGAGTAATAATGATAAAGGTTAATGACAATGAACCAGCCTGATTATCAGGATGTACCCAAAGAATTTCCACCTGACTGGGCTTCTGCCTATGGTCAGGATAATAAAGGCTATTGGTTAGAAAACGATGTCTATAAGCAGCTTCTATGCTTTCGCTGGATACCTAAAGGTCAATTTACCATGGGCTCTGATAAAAATGAAAAGGGGCGTTATGAGAATGAAGATCAACACCAAGTTATTTTAAGTAGAGGTTTTTGGTTAGCTGAAACCACAGTGACACAAGCTTTATGGTTGGCGGTGATGGGCAAAAATCCTAGCGATTTTCAAGAAGATGATACAGCTAATTTCCCAGTAGAACAGGTCAGTTGGGATGATGCTCAGAAGTTTATCGCAAAACTTAATCAGCACCAGCCTGGTTTAACCTTTCGCTTACCCTCGGAGGCAGAATGGGAATATGCTTGTCGGGCAGGAACTAAAACTCCTTTTAATTTTGAAGGTGAATTAAGCGTTGATAAAGTGAATTATAGAGGGACATGGGGTGATTATGGTAGCCGGGGAAAAGGAGCCAAAGAAGCGACTGTCGAAGTTAAAAACTATGCTGCCAATGCCTGGGAGCTATATGAAATGCACGGCAATGTCTGGGAGTGGTGTGCGGATGAATATCAACATGGATTAGGTAATGAAACTACTATTGATCCGCGAGGAGTAGGAGTGAGCTCTGGTCGGGTGTTGCGTGGTGGCTCTTGGCTCTACTTCGGCAGGTACGCCCGTTCCGCCTACCGTCTCTGGGCCGGGCCTGACGATCGTGGCAACTACATCGGGTTCCGGCTTGCCCTAGTTCACAAGTTCCAGCCGGAAAAATAAAAGAGCAGCTAGCCGTAAGGCCCGAGCTGAGGGACGAAGCGAGAAGCCAGAGGCGGGTAATCGTTCCTCACGCTCCAGCGTGGGAATGCAGCCAGTGACGCTCTAGCGTCACGAATCACAGGACGCTCCAGCGTCCCCAGAGGAATTCCCACGCAGAGCGTGAGGAACGATAAACATGGGCAGTGTTATTCTGCCCACCCGTATTCATCTAACGTTTCAACTTCTCTTTCAGGATCTTATTCACCTCGCCAGGATTTGCCTTGCCCTGTGACGCTTTCATCGTTTGCCCAACAAAGAAACCAAATACCTTGTCTTTACCACTTAAATATTGCTCAACCTGTCCCGGGTTATCGGCGATGATTTTATCAATAATCGCTTCGATTGCACCGCTATCGGTGATCTGTTTTAAGCCTTGTGCGTCAATAATGGCATCGGCACTGTCTTCACTGTTCCACATCAGTTCAAAGACTTGCTTGGCAATTTTTCCGGAAATGGTATTATCGCTAATACGCTTTAATAAACCCGCCAGACGATCATGGCTGACAGGTGATTGGCTAATATCCAGATTTTGCTTATTGAGTGCGCCAGACAGCTCGACAGTGATCCAGTTGCTGCATATTTTTGCACCACAGCCAGATTCTTTGATGAGTGCTTCAAAGTAATCTGCAAGTTGTCTGGAACTGCTTAATTGAGTCGCTGTTTCAGAGTCTAATTTATATTGCTCAATAAAACGCTGCCTTTTTAGGTGGGGTAACTCAGGTAAATCCGCTTTGACTTGTGCGCGTAATTCATCACTGATATACACCGGTAATAAATCAGGGTCAGGGAAGTAGCGGTAATCGTTGGCTTCTTCTTTGCTACGCATGGAGCGGGTTTCATTTTTATCCGCATCATATAGACGTGTTTCCTGAGTGATTCTGCCGCCTGCTTCAATAATTTCAATCTGGCGCTCAACTTCAATGTTGATGGCTTTTTCAACAAACTTGAATGAGTTGATGTTTTTTAGCTCAGTCCGAGTGCCGTACTCTTCTTGTCCGACTGGGCGTATTGAGACATTGGCATCACAACGGAAAGAGCCTTCCTGCATATTGCCATCACAAATATCCAGATATTGCACCAGTTCGTGAATTTTGCGCATATAGGCGACTGCTTCTTTTGCTGAGCGCATATCAGGTTCGGATACGATTTCCAGCAAAGGTGTCCCTGCACGATTTAAATCAACGCCGGTTAGACCATGAAAATCTTCGTGTAATGATTTACCGGCATCTTCTTCTAAATGTGCCCGGGTAACGCCTACGCGTTTAGTCTGGTCATCGACTTCAATATCCATATGGCCGATACCGACGATAGGATGATCCATCTGGCTGATCTGGTAGCCCTTGGGTAAATCAGGGTAGAAGTAATTTTTTCTGGCAAACACTGAATAATCTGCGACTTCAGCTTCGATTGCCATACCAAATTTGACCGCCATACGCACGGCTTCCTGATTTAACACTGGCAATACACCAGGTAAGCCTAAATCAACAGCACAGGCCTGGGTATTAGGCTCTGCACCATAAGCGGTAGATGCGGCTGAAAAGATTTTAGTTTTTGTGGCCAGTTGGGCGTGAATTTCCAGCCCGATAACGGTTTCCCATTGCATAGTATGACTCCTTATTCAAAGCCTTGCGGTGTTTGTTGATGCCAGTCGGTGACTTGCTGATATTGGTGTGCCACGTTAAGCAGTTTGGCTTCGGCAAAGTAATTACCAATAATTTGTAAACCTACGGGCTTTTCATTGATAAATCCTGCAGGAATGGACATTGCAGGTAGTCCAGCCAGGTTAATGGCAATGGTGTAAATATCTGCTAAATACATTTCAATAGGGTCACTGGTTTTTTCGCCAAGTCCAAAGGCCGGGGTAGGGGAGACAGGTCCCATAATAACATCGACTTGCTCTAAGGCTTTATTAAAATCATCGCTGATTAAGCGGCGAATTTTTTGTGCCTTAATATAATAGGCATCGTAGTATCCCTCTGATAAGGCATAAGTGCCCACTAGAATACGGCGTTTTACTTCGGTGCCAAAGCCTTCGCCACGCGAGCGTATATAGAGGTCATTCAGGTCAGCGGGTTCGGTGCAGCGATGACCAAAACGTACCCCATCCATACGCGAAAGGTTTGCCGAGCATTCAGCGGGCGCGATCACGTAGTAAGCAGGGATGGCCAGCTTTAAATTAGGCATGGAAACTTCAACGACTTCTGCGCCTAGTTTTTTATATTCATTGACCGCTGTTTCAATGGCAGCTGCCATATCGCTATTTAAGCCCTCATCAAAGAATTCTTTGGGTAGGCCAATTTTAAGTCCTTTAAGACTGTTGTTTAAGCCGGCACTATAGTCTGGGACTTCGCGTTCAACACTGGTGGAATCTTTAGTATCAAATCCGGCCATGACTTGTAGCATCAATGCGGCATCTTCAGCGGTTTGAGTCATTGGCCCGCCTTGATCCAGGCTGGAGGCATAGGCAATCATGCCGTAACGTGACACACGGCCATAAGTAGGTTTTAATCCGGTAATACCGCAAAGCGCAGCGGGCTGGCGAATAGAGCCGCCGGTGTCTGTGCCTGTGGCTGCGGGAATTAGACGTGCAGCAACAGCAGCAGCGGAACCACCGGAAGAGCCACCGGGGACGGTATTATTAGCCCAGGGGTTGTGTACTGCACCGTAAAAACTGGTTTCATTTGAAGAGCCCATAGCGAACTCATCCATATTTAACTTTCCGAGTGTTACTGTGCCAGCGGCGTTAAATTTATCAACGACGGTGGCATTATAGGGCGCAATAAAATTATCCAGCATTTTTGAGCCGCAACTGGTTCTAACGCCTTGCGTGCAAAAAATATCTTTATGCGCAATGGGGATGCCTGTTAATAAGGGGGCATTGCCACTTGCTAGACGTGCATCGGCTTGTTTGGCGGCAGCCATGGCTTGCTCATCAGTCACAGTGATAAAGCTATTTAACGCCTGGTGCTGTTTTATGCGTGCCAGATAGGATTGGGTCAGTTCCTGACTAGAATAGTCACCAGCACGCAGCCCTTTGACGAGTTGTGTAATTGTTTTAGTGTGCATGGGAAATTACCTTATTCAATGACTTTGGGCACAAGATATAAGCCTGCTTCCACTTGTGGGGCAATGGCTTGAAAGGTTTTACGTTGATTTTCTTCGTTTACCTGATCAATACGTAAACGTTGAACCTGATCCAACGGGTGCGCCATTGGTGCGACATTATCAGTATTAACAGTGCTCATTTGGGCAACCAGATCTAACATGCCTGATAAATCTTTAGCATAGGATTCGGTATCCTCGGCATCAATTCCTAAGCGCGCTAAATACGCTATTTTATTAACATCATCCGCTGTTAACGACATTTTTACTCCACTAAACGATAGGGTTTTCAAGTAGTTTTTTCATCTTTTTTTCACCTGTATTCTGTGCTGGATAAAGACGAATAACGCAATATGATACTTTATATCTTGCCCAAATACCTTATTGATTGATAAAGTAGTTGGATTTTATATGTGTTCAGGAATAAGAATTAATGTTGTTTAAAAAAGTTCGCGGCATGTTTTCTAATGATTTATCAATTGACTTAGGAACAGCAAATACGCTTATTTATATGCCAGGGCAGGGCATAGTTCTAAACGAGCCGTCTGTTGTTGCGATTAAAGAGGATCGGCTGCGTGGTTCTAAAATGGTTGCTGCCGTTGGGAAGGAAGCTAAGTTAATGTTAGGGCGTACGCCTGGAAATATTACTGCAATTCGGCCATTAAAAGATGGTGTGATAGCTGATTTTGCAGTGACTGAGCGCATGTTGCGTGAATTTATTAAAAAAGTGCATGAGAACAAGTACTTTCGACCTAGCCCGCGTATCTTGATTTGTGTGCCTTGTGGGTCAACACAGGTAGAAAGGCGTGCTATCCGGGAGTCGGCGGCGATGGCGGGGGCGCGTGAGGTTTACCTTATTGAAGAGCCTATGTCTGCTGCAATAGGGGCGGGGATGCCTGTTGAAGAGGCCTGCGGCTCTATGGTGCTTGATATAGGCGGGGGAACCTCTGAAGTAGCGATTATTTCTCTGAGTGGAATCGTTTATTCTGCTTCGGTACGCATAGGTGGAGATCGTTTTGATGAAGCCATTATTAATTATGTACGTAGAAATTACGGCACTTTAATTGGTGAGGCAACGGCTGAAGAGATTAAAAAGGAAATTGGTACTGCTTACCCGGGTAGTGAAATTATGGAAATTGAGGTTAAAGGGCGGAATTTAGCGGAAGGTGTGCCTCGCGGTTTTATTTTAAACAGTAATGAAATTCTGGAAGCCTTGCAGGAGCCATTGTCAGGTATTGTCGGTGCTGTCAAAGTTGCGCTGGAACAGACACCGCCAGAGCTAGGTGCTGATGTCGCAACCCGGGGTATTGTTATAACTGGGGGTGGGGCTTTATTGAAAGATATAGACCGTCTGGTTTCTGAAGAAACAGGCTTGCCTGTGCATGTCGCTGATGATCCTTTGACCTGTGTTGCTCGTGGCGGAGGGATGGTGCTGGAAATGCTGGATGAGAAAGGTCTGGCAGCGTTTTCTTTAGAATAGTATGGTTAAGAATATTATTTTTTACTATTCGCCTTAGCTTTTCTGTTACGTGGGATTGAGGTCTCATTGCTGATGATTTAGTTTTAATGTCAATGTGTTAGAATAAGAGAGCTGGTTTACTTTGGGTAGTCCTGAGAGTCGAAGCGTATCTTACATGACTGATGTGCCCCGTTCCTGCGCCTACTCTATGTAGCCTGGCAAAAAAGAAAATGACATTGATATAAAACTTGATGCTTAAGCTGTCATTCTCCCGATTCTCTCTATTAAGGTAAGCAACTATTAAACTTTTATTTACCTCTGGCACATTAATTAATACGCGTTTTCTTATTGTGCTGCTATTATCAATTGCTTTGATTTTATTTGACCTGAAGACTAATAAGTTAAAACCGTTACGAGATGCCCTGTCTGTTCTGGTCTATCCTGTCCAGTATATTGTTGCTGCACCTTCACGCCTATTTAATAGCAGCATTGAATCGCTGGGTAGTTATCAAGAGTTGTTAGCAGAAAATGAAGAATTAAAGCTACAGCATTTAATTAATAATGCGAAACTATTAAAGTTTGCGGCTTTGGAGAAGGAAAATATTCGCCTGCGCTCCTTGCTGGATAGCTCTTTTAAACTGGGAGAACAAGTTCTGGTGGCAGAGTTAATGGCGGTGAATCTTGCGCCGTATGAACATGTTGTCGTGGTTAATAAAGGTAGCCAGTTTGGTGTGCATAAGGGGCAAGCCGTGCTGGATGATGATGGAATTGTAGGGCAGGTGACGAAAGCTTTGCCTTTGAGTGCGGAAATTATTTTAATTACCGATCCTAATCATGCCATTCCTGTGCAAGTGAACCGTAATGGTCTGCATACTATTGCGATTGGTAAGGGGCAATTAAATTCACTTTCCCTGCCTTTTTTACCTAATAACGCGGATATACTTCCCGGTGATTTATTAGTGACCTCTGGGCTGGGAGGGGTATTTCCTCAAGGCTATCCCGTTGCGGTGGTTGAGTCTTTTGTGCAGCAACCCGATAAACCCTTTGCAGTCATACAGGCAACACCTAAAGCAGCATTGAATACGAATAGAGAGTTGTTGATAGTCTGGAATAATGAGCAAGTGATTCCATTAGGTACGCAAGCAACTGTTGAGCAAAATGGTACAGATAAATAAATCAAATGCTTTGGCCTATTGGCTAAGTGTCATTATTGCAATGACGTTGAGAATTGCCCCCTGGTCACCGTTTTTTTCAATGATTGCACCTGACTGGGTCATCTTAACCCTGATTTACTGGGCACTTGTGATACCTGAGGAAGCAAGTGTGGGTAAGGCCTGGTGTGTGGGCTTGCTAGTCGATGTGCTGACTGGGCAGCTATTAGGGCAATATGCATTAGCGTATGCATGCAGTATTTTTCTTTGTGCTAAACAGCATAAACGAATAAGAAATTTTCCTGTTATTCAACAAGGCTTAGCTATTTTTGCGATTCTTTTTATTGCCCGGGTGCTGATATTCTGGACAGAGCATATCAATCACCAGTTGATGCCATTCTATTTTTGGCTTCCTGTTTTGACAGGGGCTTTAGTGTGGCCAGTGGTCTACATCGTCTTAAGTAAGATACATTTTCGATAACACTATGCGTCGTCATCAAGCTATTAAAGATAAGTATTTAGAAAATCGTATTTTCTTAAACAGAATTGTTATCTTGTTTATATTTATGTCACTCCTGATGGTTGGCTTAATCGGTCGGCTTTATTATTTACAAGTTGCTGCGCATAGTCAATATCGTAATATGGCAACTAATAACCGTATTAAAGTGACATCAATACCTCCCACCCGAGGGATCATTTATGATACGCATGGGCGAATTTTAGCGCAAAACCTGCCGTCTTATAGTCTGGAGATTATTCCTGAACAGGTTGCTGACATGGACGACACCTTGCAGCGCTTGCAGCTCGCCTTGACAATTCCTCAGGAAAAAATTGATGCCTTTAAAAAACAGCGCAAACGCTCTAAACATTTTGATAGTATTCCACTATTATTACAACTGAGCGATGCGGATGTTGCCAGGTTTGCAGTCTTAAGACACACTTTTCCCGGGGTTGATATTCATGCGCGTTTAATACGCCACTACCCTTATGCAGAGCTTGCCGCCCATGTTGTGGGTTATGTAGGAAGTATCAATGAGCAGGAACTGAAAACCTTGCCAGAGGCAGAATATCGATCAATCTACACGATTGGTAAAGTGGGTATAGAACGCTCTTATGAAGACATATTAAGGGGGCATGCAGGGTATTCTGAAATAGAAACCAATGCACAAGGCAAACCTATTAATGAACTGGCAACGATTGAATCCACGCCGGGTGCGGATATTTATTTAGCACTGGATATTGATTTGCAGAAAACAGCCTACGATGCTTTAGCGGATTATAATGGCGGGGTTGTTGCCATTGATCTGGAAGCGGGTGGAGTTTTGGTACAGGTGAGTAAAGCCAGCTTTGATCCCAACTTATTTGTTTCTGGTATTAGTTACACAGATTATAAAGCGCTGAATAGCTCTAAAAACAGACCTCTCTTTGACCGGGTGTTACGTGGTCAGTACCCCCCTGGCTCTACCTTTAAGCCTTTTATTGGCTTGGCAGGGCTAGAGTATGGGGCTAAGGATACGCAACAGACCTTGTTTTGTCCCGGATATTTTCAGCTGCCGCATAAGTCACATAAATATCGGGACTGGAAAAAGTGGGGGCATGGCAAGGTGAATCTGGATATTGCGATTACTCAGTCCTGTGATGTGTATTTTTATGATTTGTCTTTAGCTCTGGGGATAGATAAAATATCCGGTTTTTTACAGCATTTTGGCTTTGGTCAAAAAACAGGTATCGACCTAAAAGGAGAAAAGACAGGGATTTTGCCTTCCAGAGAATGGAAGCGTATTCATCGTGCGCAAGTATGGTATCCGGGGGAAACCTTGATTACCGGGATAGGTCAGGGGTTTACTCAGGTGACCCCGATGCAACTGGCACGTGCCACTGCAACTTTGGCTAAGAAAGGGAGTGTTGTAACCCCTTATCTGGCAGAGCGGATTGTGGAGCAAGGGAGAGAGGTTGACATCAAGCGTGCAGGCCATAAGCAGGTTCCACTTAAGCCATCCAATGTGGAATATATTATGAATGCAATGGTTCATGTTGTACATTCAGCCAGAGGGACGGCTAAGCGGATAGCAAAAGGGATTGATTATCAGATTGCCGGAAAAACCGGGACGGCGCAAGTCTATACGGTTAAGCAAAATGAGGAATACAACGAGAAGGAGATTGCCTTTAATCTGCGTGATCATGCTTTGTTTATTGCCTTTGCACCGGCTGATAATCCTAAAATAGCGGTTGCGGTGATTGCCGAACATGGAAGTCATGGGAGCTCGGTTGCCGCGCCAATTGCAGCAGCCGTTATTAAGCAATATTTGCAGACTAAGCTGGATGATTGATTTGTAGGAGGGGCTTTAGCCGCGATTGGCAGCCAAAGTATTACAGAGTCCAACCTTAAATGGGTAATCAGGAATAATGATTAAGAAAATGAAAAGAGTCACCCAATGAAGGTGGAACTCAGAGCAGAGCAATTTAAAGAACATACGCTAATAGGTTGCCTATTGCGTAAGCTACATATCGATATCCCCTTACTGGCAGGCTTGCTTATATTATTGCTATTGAGCTTTATGATGCTGTATAGCACCGGTAATAAAGAAACGACGCTGCTTATCCGTCAGGCAGCACGAATGGGGATTGCCGGAATATTAATGATTGTTCTGGCGCATATAGACCCGCGACAATTTCAGCGCTTTTCAATTTTACTCTACAGTATTGGGGTGGTTTTACTGCTAGCGGTTTTATTGGTCGGGGATGTTGGAAAAGGCGCGCAACGCTGGTTAGATTTAGGCTTTTTCCGTTTTCAGCCGTCTGAAATGATTAAAATTACCACCCCTATGATGATTGCCTGGTATTTATCAGGGCATGAAATTCCCCCTAATTGGCGGCATATCTTAGTTGCAACGGGGTTTATTTTAATTCCTACTTTTTTAATAGTACGTCAGCCAGACTTAGGAACATCATTATTGGTCGCAAGTTCTGGTGCATCAGTGCTGTATTTTGCGGGGCTTTCCTGGCGCTTTTTAATAGGAACCACTTTGGGTCTGGCTGCCTTTGCGCCAGTCTACTGGAATTTCTATATGCGTGAATATCAAAAGGACAGAGTACTGACTTTATTTAATCCTGAAGCAGATCCAATGGGTAAGGGCTATCACATTATTCAGTCAAAAATTGCCATTGGGTCTGGTGGTGTCTATGGTAAGGGCTGGCAAGGGAATACTCAGTCGCAGTTAGATTTTTTACCTGAAAGTTCAACTGATTTTATTTTTGCTGTTTTTGCTGAAGAGTTTGGTTTGCTCGGTTGTCTCGGTTTATTGTTGGTGTATATATTTATTATTGCCCGTGGATTTTATATCGCGGTGCAGGCGCAGGATACCTATGGCCGCTTACTTGCTGGTAGCCTGGTGTGTACCTTTTTTGTATATGCCTTTGTTAATATTGGTATGGTTATCGGCATTTTGCCTGTCGTAGGGATTCCATTACCTTTAATTAGCTATGGTGGAACATCCATGGTAACGCTATTTGCAGGCTTTGGCATGTTGATGTCTATCCATACCCATAAAAAAGTTTTGCCGGGTTAGGCTGTTGCAATAATTTGCTGTATTGCGCAGTATTAAAAGCTCTCGTATTTTGTAGAGTAACCACAAGGGATTGCCCCTACAAGCAAGGAGTTAAATGAAAAAATTATTTTACCCAGCTATCGTTATTATGAATAAGCTGAGCTTCACCTGGAAAATCATGTTATTAGGTGGGATTTATTTGATTGCCTTAGCCGTTGTTATTTATAGTATATACGTGCAACAGAACGAAGATATTTATAAAGCTCGACATGAATTAAACGGTGTGGTTTTAATTAAACCCGTTTTAAAAACTATTCAGAGTGCGCAACGACATAGAGGCTTATCTTCAGGTGTTCTTGGAGGTGATAAAGGGCTTAGCGATGAGTTAGGCGAAGAAGTCTTGGTACTGAAAAATGCTTTTCAAACGCTGGAAACATACTTGCCTGCTAATGTTATCTCTAGCCAATCCTGGCGAGATATTATTTTAGAATACCAGCAGATTCAATCAACAGGTTTAAACTGGACTAAAGACGCTAATTTCTTTGCTCATATTCATCTTATTGCAGAGTTACAGAAATTGATGATTACTCTTGCAGATAAACATGCATTAACCTTTGACCCTGAGATTGCATCTTACTACCTTATATTAACCACCATTAAAGATATGCCTCTGGCTCTTGAACAGTTAGGGCAGATGCGTGCCTATGGGATGGGGATTCTAGCGAATAAGGAGGTTTCTGAGCAAGAGCAGATCAAGATGCACATATTGCTGACGACACTTGCGAGTGCATTTGACTCTTTAGCGGTCAATCTTGATAAAATCAGTCAATTTAATGAGCAAATAAGAGTAAAGCTTTTGTTGGCTGCCGAGGACATTTCGGTCTCATCTAAGAAAGTGACTCAACTCGTACAGGCAGATATTTTAACGAAGCAATTTGTTACCGATCCAGAAGCATTTTTTGATATTTCTACTGCCGCAATTAATTCAGGCTATACGCAGATATATCAGACCTTATTGCCGACATTAGAAAGACTTTTGCATGCGCGAATTGAACAGGCAGAAGAAGAATTACTGATCAGTATAGGCAGTGCTTTTTTATTAGCACTGGTCGCTCAGTATCTGTTTTTTGGTATTTACTATGCAAGCATTGGTAATATTAAATTACTTGCTCGTTCGGCTTATAAATATACACAGGGTGATCTGCAACAGCGTGTTCACCTTAATACTAAGGATGATATTAAACAAATCGGGGATAGTTTTAATGATATGGCGGATAGTTTCAATCAGTTATTAGCAACACACCTAGAGGATAAAGAACGCTTACAGACCATACTCAATACTGCATTAGATGCTATTATTCAAGTGAATGCCCAAGGGATTATTATCAGCTGGAGTCAACAGGCAGAGACTATGTTTGGCTGGTCAAAAACTGAAGCAGAAGGGCAGGCGATGCAGTTATTAATTATTCCAGAAAGGTATCGAAAATTACAGTTAAAAGGGATGGGAAAATTTATAGGAACGGGAAAAGAAAGGCTGGTTAATACGCGGTTTGAAATACAAGCGCTGAATCGAGCGGGCGTTGAATTTCCTGTGGAATTATCTATCTCTCCGGTAAAAACAGCAAAAGGACTTGAGTTTAGTGCCTTTATCCGCGACCTGAGTGAACGTAAGGAAGTCGAAAGCTCATTGCGTAAACTCTCTCTTGCCGTTGAGCAAAGCCCAAGTTCAATCATTATTACAGACAGTGATGCAAACATTGAATATGCAAACCAGGCTTTTTTGAAGGCAACAGGCTATAAAATTGACGAAGTTATTGGTGAAAACTTTAAGGTATTTAATATAAAAGCAGTGCAAAAAGAAGCCAACGATGAAATGTGGGAGTATTTAAGTAATGGAAATATATGGCAAGGCGAATTAAGCAACCAGAGGAAAGATGGCAGCGAATATATAGAATCTGTCCTTATCTCACCGGTACGGCAAGAGAGTGGTGAGATAACGCACTATCTTGCAATCAAAGAGGATATTACCGAGAAAAAACAAGCTGAAATTGAATCAGGTATTGCCGCTATTGCTTTTGAGGCTCAGGAAGGGATTATGGTCACGGATGCGGAGAAGAGAATTCTTCGCGTCAATAAAGCGTTTACTAAAATTACCGGATATTCAAGTGATGAGGTAATAGGAGAAAAGCCTAATATACTTAGCTCGGGCAGGCAGGGGAAGAAATTTTACTCGGATATGTGGGCAACCATTGCCCGTACCGGCTCATGGCAGGGAGAGCTATTGAACCAGCATAAACGGGGGTGCATTTACCCTGAGTGGCTTACTATTACAGCCCGTAAGGATAAAAATAAAAAGACGACTCATTATGTTGGTATTTTTACCGATATTACTAAATTTAAAGCGGCAGAAGAAAAAATTAAACATCTTGCTTTTTACGATCCTCTGACTCAACTGGCGAACCGTAGAAAACTTATAGATCGCCTGGAGCATGGTGTTGCGATGTGCTTACGCGAAGGCTCAAATTTAGCGATACTGATGCTTGATTTAGACCGCTTCAAAATTGTTAACGATAATTTTGGCCATCAGGCAGGTGATGAATTATTACAACAAGTGGGTTCGCGTATTAATAAGCGTTTACGCAAGACTGATTTACTGGCGCGTTTAGGAGGGGATGAATTTGTGGTGTTATTAGAGGACATAAGTCATGCTGATGATGCCGCACGTGTTGCTGAAGAAATTATTAGCGAACTCGCCAGGCCTTTTCAGCTGAATAAAGCAAAAGAGGTACGGATAGGAACAAGTATTGGTATTAGTTTATATCCAGAGCATGCAGATTCAATCGCATCATTAATGGATTATGCTGATATGGCCTTATACCAGGCTAAAGATAGAGGGCGTGGCTGTTATGCTTATTTTTCAGAAGAGCTTACGCGCACGGTACGTGAGAACTTAGAATTAGAGGCTAATTTGCGTAGGGCAATTAAACAGCAGGAGTTACGTGTTTATTATCAGCCACAAGTTGATATTGTGACGGGACAAATTATTGGGGCAGAAGCATTAGTGCGCTGGCATCCTGAGGGTAAAGACCTGATTCCGCCTAATAAGTTTATTCCTATTGCCGAAGAGACGGGGTTGATTATAGAGATTGGTGAGTGGGTATTACAAGAGACTTGCCGGCAAGGGGATGAGTGGCTAAAAAAAGGACTGCCGCCTATTATTCTAGCGGTTAATGTTGCCGCACAACAATTTAAACGATCCAATAATATGTATGCTGTCGTTAAAAAGGTTTTGGCGATAACAGGGTTTCCTGCTAATCAATTAGAGCTGGAAATGACAGAAAGCAGCTTAATGGAGCAGCCTGATTCAGTGGTTGAAATTCTTAATGAACTACGTTCATTAGGGCTCCTGCTTGCTATTGATGACTTTGGGACAGGGTACTCCTCATTAGCCTATTTAAAGAACTTTCCTTTAGATACATTGAAAATTGATAAAAGCTTTATTGATGATATTCCTCATGACCCGGGGGATGTGGAAATTGCAAAAACAATTAATGCGATGGGGCATACCCTGGGATTTAAAGTCCTGGCTGAGGGGGTGGAAAATCAGGAGCAATTAGATTTTTTGAGAAATATTGGTTGCCATTCATATCAAGGGTACATTAAAAGTAAAGCGTTGCCGGCGGATGAGTTTGAAGACTTATTGAGGGCTAAGCATGATTAATTTGATGACTCACATGCTTATTTACGGCAGAGGAGAATTCAACTGTCACTGTATTATTTATATTGGGTAATGGTTTTTGACTACATGTAAAGCCTCTTTAGCTAAAATTCCACCTTGCAACTCTATATTAACAAACCCAGAGTTGATCACTGTTGCTGATGGTATGCTAATCTGGGGCTGGCCTACATCTATCAATTGTTGAATTGATGCACCGTACACAACGCGAGAAACAGCACTCCATATTTCTGCGCCGCTACACATGGGGCAGGATTCGCTGGAGGAATAGAGCGTATAGCCTTGCAGTGAAAGCCCTGGAACCTTCTTTAATGCTTTTCTGATAACATTGACTTCTGCATGAGCCGTTGTGTCCTGATCCCGGTTAGCCGTGTTAAAGGCCTTAGCTAAGACAATTCCATCTTTTACCAAGATAGCACCATAGGGCCAGTCGCCTTTTTTGGATTCTTCAATGGCTATGCGCATAAAGTATTCATCATTCATTATTGAGTCCAGTATCGTTGTTAGTGAAGTTCCATTCCAATAGAAAATTGCTTCCGTCGTTGCGTGTAACTTCTCATTATCGCAAAAACTCTGAGTTTTCCTGTACGCATACTGAGAAAAAATTGATTTGCAGCGGTAAAGCGTTTCGTGCCTTGTTAGCTGGTTTTTTTCATTGCTTGTTAACGACAGGTATCAGCTGTTTTCTTAAGATTAGATATAATGGTCTCTCCACTAATATATGCAAGAAATGAGAGACAATAATACAGGTAACTGTGAGAACTAAAACAAACCCCGTTGAATTCACATATTCATATAGCATTAGTTTTTTCCAGATCACAGTTGTAATCGGAATAATAAAAGCGGCATGGGCAAGATATAATGAATAGGAGCTATTACCCAGAGAAATCAATAATTTCGAGTTTTTTAAAACGCCCCTGAATTCCATACTGACAATGCAGTATACTATTAACGCGGCTGGTAACCCAGAGAAAATCACTCTATACGGGTTTAATGAGCTTAAACCGTATAATTCTGGAACCTCATAGAATATAGTGCTAATAAGTACTATCAGCGCGATAGGTAATACTATTTTTAGGGATTTTACAGTGAAAAATTTCTCATGGATCATCAAATAACCAAGCCAGCAACCAAAAATAAACTCTAATAATATAGGGTTAAAATAAAAAAGAAGCCACATATTTCGTTCTCCATTATATATAAACACTAGGCTTAATAAGCTAAAAAGTAAAGTTAAAGTATATAACGCTTTTTTTAATGGAAAATGCAAGACTAGACAAAATGAGCAGTAGAAAAATATTTCAAAGACTAAAGTCCAGCCCACCACTAGAATAGGGTAGAATCTCTCTGTATTATATTGAATCGGTATAAGAGTGACTGAGCTTAAAAGGTAACTGATTTTACCAATTCTTTCATTAAAAACATTGAATAGCTCATCTTCATTAATAAGTAATGCCTGAATTAAAAACAGACTTATATAGGTTGTCAGCATTATCCAGTACATAGGATAAATACGCACCAGTCTATTAGGTAGAAATTTCCTTATGGCATGTTTATGTTGAAATAAATCTCTACTAATAAAGACCATAATCAGACCACTCACGACAAAGAATATATCCACTCCAGCCGAAGCAAAGCCCATAAAATTATAATACTGTTTCAGAGGTGTGCCAGAGAGAGATAAGAGTTTATATTCTCCATGCGAAGTGATAATAGAGTGAGATATTAAAACCATGATAGACGCTACTGCTCGTAACATCTGTATTGAATATAGCCTTGAGCCTGAGAATTTATTATGCATTGTTCATTAATCCTCTCTGTTATATATTACATTACTTATATAGAACGCTTGCAACTAGCGTAGCGTAAAAAGTACTGTATTTCAATCTGTGATTTTCTTTTTGGGTAACTTCTCATTATTATGGGTGCAATAATAATATTGTACCGCTCGTCATCCCCGCATGCTGTTAGCGGGGGGAGTTTATACACGATTCTAGCGTTTTTATATCCCCTATTGATATGGCATAGGGCGTGCTGAGGCTTTCCATTCCATAATTATTGCTGGAATTGGTAATAATCTACTAAACAGGGTATTATCACAGCTAAAATATACTGGGCTACAAATTAATCAACTCCCTTGAGACTCAAGTCTTGTTTACCATTGAGCCAACTACTGAGAAAATTTTTATTGCATCAAAAATGATCTGTCATTATAAAAGGGAGCGATGCAGGGATGTGCTCGGAAACGTTATTCAGCTATTGGAACTAGGGACGGGTTTAAAGAAAAATAAAATACCAATAAAAAAAGCTGTGTTTTCAAAGCTTTTCTGGCTTTTGTCATTCAGAATCATAAAATGGACCCCCGGTATCGCGCTATCTGCCGCTTTGCTTTTGTCATTTGGCAATGCCTATGCTAATGATATTCCCAGCACAGACGATGAAAATCTTGTAGAAATGTCGCTCAAGGAGCTGATGGAACTGGAAGTATTTAGTGCTGCCACCTTACTGCCAACCGAGCAAGCCAAAGTCCCAGGTACTGTTTACAGTTTTTATAACAAGGATTTTACAAAAATGGGCATCCGTCGCCTGGATGATTTGCTCGCCTATGTACCAGGCTTTCAGCTTAATCAATATCGTAAACGACATCGCTCTGTCTGGTCGCGTGGATTACTGGATGTATACAACGATAAAATGGTATTGCTGGTTGACGGTGTGCGTCGGCAACATGCTTATTATGGACATTTTTCTCTGGGAGATAATTTTCCACTGGAAAAAATAGAAAAGGTAGAGATCATATTGGGCCCTGCCTCTAGCTTGTACGGTAGCAACGCCTTTGGTGGCATTATTTCTGTAACTACAAAAGACTTTTCTGCCGGTCATGAAATTACTGTTAGCGGTGAAGGAGGGAGTAATTCGCGCGGTAAAGGCACGTTAATGTATAACAGCGAAACCCTGCAGTTTTTCGGCAGTTATTTAGCACAGGATGCGCCTTTTCGTGACGATCGTAAAAGCTTTATTGGTAGCGAAACGGTACAGCCACTTGATGAAGAGTCTGCCAATTTATTTTTTAAGGCTAAGCCTATAGAAGGGCTGACCATTTCAGCAGATTACTATCGTAACGACACGCCGTTTTTATTTATTCCGCCAACTCAGGATGCATTTATAGAAGAAGAGAGCCTTACCTTATCTGCTGCATATGAGGTAGGCAATCTTGAACAAGGTAAAATTCAGGCAAATGTCTATTTTACCTGGGATAATGCGCTTGAGTTTGAAACCGTTAATCCCGGTGAACAGCTGGGTTACAGGGAGCATCAGGACTCGATTATTGCTGGCAGTACCATTACCGGCTTTAAACGTTTATTTGATGATCATATATTCGCATTAGGCTTTAACTGGATGCATACGGAAGCGACCAATATGGATTTTGAACGTCGTTACCATTTTAGTGCTGGAGAATTGGACCCGCCAATCACCGGGTCATTACTCTCTGACCCCAATGTTAGCAATGACGATTTTGCTGTTTATATACAGGATGTATGGCGTATTATTCCCGAACTGGAATTGACATTAAGTGGTCGTTATGATCATTTTGAGGCATTTGGTGGGTTTTTCAATTACCGTACTGCGATAGTCTTTACCCCGGATGATCACCAGGCGTTGAAATTAATGTATGGTACTGGTATTCGAGCCCCCACTTTTCGAGAATATTTAAAGGTTTTAGAGGGTACTGATTTTGTGGCACCTGATCTTTCTCCTGAGAGGATACATTCAGTAGAACTTGCTTATACTTATCAATGGCAAAATGCCAATATCAGCCTGACCTTGTTCCGCAATGAGGTAAAAGACTATATTCATATCACACCTACCCCCGATGGTGCAGATGAGTTCTTTAGCAATAGCGAAAACCCCTGGATACTTCGAGGTGTTGAAGGCTTATTACGCTTCAGGTTATTTGATGATTTTGATTTCCGTCTAAGCGGTTCTTATCTGGACCCGCAGGAACGAAATGAGGGAGAACTCCCTTATCTAGCCAACTGGACCACGAGCTTTATTTTAAATTACAATTTTTATGCAACGCATCACTTTGGATTTTCACTGATTTATAACGGCTATCGCACAGATACCAATGCTTTTCCCGATGATGACCCAGAAGCCTTTTTAATGACTAATCTCTTTGCTTCCGGAGATTTCACTAAAAATATATCCTATTCTTTTGGCGTTGATAATTTATTTGATGTCCGGGTTTTTGATCCTGCTGCAGATTTTGGTATTCAGCATAATACCGAGAGAAGCGAACGAGAAATCTGGGGCAGGTTGACATTGAGGTTTGACCTTTGAAGCGGGGCTATTTACAACGATTATTTTCCAGATTGTCACACTATGTGACGATGACAAATGATATTGTTGGCACTCTAAAAATTTTGCTGCTGATAACGCTGCTTGGCGGGATTGTTTCCCCTGATGCCGCCCAGGCAGAATCAAATATCGACCGCGTTGATAAAATTAAAGCTGCTTTTATTTTAAATATTGTACGTTTTATTTCATGGCCTGATGGCGTTTACGAACAACAAGATACTCAACTATTACTTTGTTTATATCGTAGTAATTCCATTAATAATGCAGTCAATACCATTGACGGAAAAAAAGTCGGTGGCAAGTTTATTGATGTTGTTCTGGTTGAATCTCTGTCTGAAAGTCAAAACTGCAATATTCTTTTAATTGCAAATGATGAAATGGATGGCTTTATTGATGAAGTCCAGCCAGGGCTAAATCGTCCGATGTTAACCATTGCTGATTTTACTGAGCGAGAATCAGCGCATGCCTTTCATCAAGATGTCTTGATTGCTTTAGTGCGTAATGGTTCACGAATCAGTTTTCAGGTCAATTTTCAAAAATCCCGGCAACTTGGACTGTGGATGAGCTCTAAATTATTGAAATTGGCTACTATTGTTGGGGGAGGAAGCTAATGAAGGCTTTTCGAACTAAAACCTCAATACGTAAAAAATTGATTAATGTACTGTTGTTAACCAGTTGCGGTGCGTTATTACTCTCATCTCTGGGGTTTGCGGTTAATGACTGGTTGTCATTACGCAGTGCGATGTTCGATCACATGCATGGTCAGTCGAGTATTATTGCCAATAACTCTATTGCTGCGATGGCTTTTAACGATGCTGAGTCAGCGAAAGAAACCCTGAATACTTTACAAAATGATGCCGATATTGTTGGCGCAGCCTTGTATTTAAACAATAAAACATTATTCGCACATTATGAGCGGGATTCTAATCGTATTCCGGATAAGTTGCCTGACCTTAACACGGGTAGCCTAAACGGTGACCAATTCGTGGTTGAAATTATTCTGCATGACAATGAGCCTTTAGGTTACATCATGCTGATTTCAGATTACAGTAATTTAAAAAAGCGTCAGTTCAATCACTTATTAATTGCTTTCGGGGTGTTTAGCTTAGCGTTATTATTTTCTCTGCTTTTATCAAGGCGTCTGCAACGCATCATATCAGAACCTATTCTTAAACTTGCTGAAACTGCACGTACGGTTTCTGAAAACCAGGATTATGAATTACGCGCAAAAAAACTATCAACTGATGAAATCGGCGCACTCGTCGATGATTTTAATAATATGCTCAGTCAGATTCAATTGCGAGACCATAAATTACTTAAAGCCCGCAACGAATTAGAAAACAAGGTTCGAGTCAGAACGCAGGAATTAACCGAATTAACCCGACAGCTTGAGCATCAGGCTTACCACGATACTCTGACTGGATTAAGTAATCGTGTTACCTTTGATGATCATCTACAACTGGCGATTAAGCAGGCTAGGCGGCATAAGCAAAAACTGGCTGTTTTGTTTCTGGATCTGGACCGCTTTAAAATTATTAATGACACCTTAGGGCATGGAATCGGTGACAAACTACTGATTAGAGTAGCCAAACGTTTATCGGCCTGTCTTAGAGAAAGCGATACGCTTGCGCGTCTCGGGGGGGATGAGTTTGCAGTATTGTTACCGCAAATCCACCAAGCCTCCGAAGCAGCAGAGGTGGCTAAAAAAATTACCACAGTCATTGCTGAAACGATTATGGTGGAGGGGTATAGTTTGCATGTGACCACTAGCCTAGGTATCAGTCTGTTTCCAGATGATGGTGAGGAGAGTGAAGTCATTGTTAAAAATGCCGATACTGCAATGTATCGTTCCAAAGATCAGGGGAGAAATCAGTTTACTTTTTTTTCCGCTGAAATGAATGCACGAGCAGAGCGACGCTTGATGCTGGAAACTAAATTAAGAAAGGCTTTAAAGGAAAATCATTTAAGTGTAAATTATCAACCTCGACGGAACACTGAAACACTTGAAATTATAAGTGTTGAAGCACTCGCGCGATGGAATGATCCGGAGGAAGGCGCAATAACGCCGGGTGAATTTATCCCGTTAGCTGAAGAATGTGGTTTAATCGCCAAAATTGATGAGTGGGTTCTGGAAACCGCTTGTCAGGATATGTTATCGGGAAAAAATGGTTTAACTGCGCAAATTAGTCTGGCTGTTAATTTATCCCCGGCACAGTTTATTCGTAAAGACCTGCATGAAGTGATAGCCTCTATCCTGCAAAGAACGGGATTTCCTGGCTCACGCCTGGAGCTGGAAATTACCGAAAGCTTATTTAGCACAGACAGTAATGATGTTTGTGCGACTCTTGAACAGCTACGCGCACTCGGTATAGAACTTAGTATTGATGATTTCGGAACGGCTTATTCATCGCTGAGTCGCTTAAAGCAATTACCGCTAAACACCCTGAAAATTGATCAATCATTTATGCGTGATTTGGGTAAAGATCCAGACGATGAGGCATTGGTAAGAACCATTATAACGATGGCGCACAACCTTAATCTTAAAGTGGTGGCAGAAGGTGTAGAAACCGAATTACAATACCAGTTTGTCAAGCAACATGGCTGTGATATTGTACAAGGTTATTTATTTGGTAAGCCCGTTTCATTTACACAAATTCAGCAGCTATTATCTTAAATAGATTTCCGGAACTCAAGGCTCAGGATCTAGCCTCTCTCATTGCCATTTATCCAGCATATTTGTAGGGTCATTTGTGCTAGTCTTGATGGGGTGGTTTTATGCGCAGTCGCAGAGAATGTAGGGCTGACAGACGCTAATTTTCCACCTCGTGGTGAATTTATTTTTGTGATGGAGTTCACAAAAATAGCGTAATCTGCAAGGTGGTGCAATGATTTCTGTTATTCTTTTTTATACTCTGTTATTCTAAAAAAATTAGTATGTTATAAGGCTAAATTTCGCTAAGCTCTGATAGCTTAGATGGAGTGGTCTAAATAATGTAGGCGAAAGCTATCTTGACAAATACAGGTATTGTCAGTAAAAAAAACGCATGCCACTTAGAACGCATTTTATTTTTATCTCATCAAGCTTTTAGATTGTTTTGGTGGGTTTCGCTCCCTTCCAAAAATTTTAGTAATTAGCAACACTCTAAAACGCCAATTTTACAAAACAAGACCCACTGGGGTCGAGGTGTTTGTTCAAATGAAAATCATGACTTATTTCCCCAAAACTTTATTAATCATCTTTTTTGTTATTTTTCTGCTTCCTGCAGGTGCTCAACCACCTGAGCAAAGCAAAGATAATACCCATGATAACTCCCTTCTTCATTCTGGGCTGCGATATGGAAAAATGCAAGCAGCTCAGTACAGTACATTATTGAATAATATTAAATCACAACAGTCAGTTAAGGTGATTATTCAACTGCAATCTCCAGCTACTTTGTCAATAGAAAATCCAGGTCTTTTCGGTGTTTCGGCCGTAAAAGCACGGGCACTGGAAATAAAGGGTTATCAGGATGCCTTTATTGCAAAGAAAGGGCTGCAACAAGATAACAAGGTCAAACAATTTAAACACATCCCATTTCTTAGTCTCGATATTGATGAAGCTTTATTAGAAGAGCTCATGCAGTCTGAAGAAGTTCTAAGTATTAGCGAAGATACACTTAATCGTATCAGCCTTGATGCCAGTATCCCTTATATTGCTGCCGATTCCGTCTGGAATGAAGGCTATACCGGTAGTAATCAGACCGTTGCAATACTTGATACGGGTGTTGATTCTGAACATGTTTTTTTGGCTGACCCGGTGACAGGTAGCAAAGTTATTTCAGAGGCATGTTACTCGACTACCTATGGACCATTCAATGCAGTGTCTTTATGCTCAGATGGTTCGACCCTTCCAGGGGCAGGCGCAAATTGTACAGGCTATAATGGTTGTTATCATGGGACGCATGTGGCCGGGATTGCAGCAGGTGATGGTGCCGATTTCTCAGGTGTCGCTAAAGATGCCTCATTGATTGCTATCCAGGTGTTTTCAGGCTTTAATGATCCAGGTTTTTGTGGTGGCAGCTCTTGCATCGCTGCATTTACTTCAGATATTATTCAGGGCTTAGAAAGAGTCTATACTTTGGCTACTGAAGGCACTTATTCCATTGCTGCGGTCAATATGAGTCTGGGTGGTGGCGGATATACGAGTGTCAGTGATTGTGATGCGGGAAATTTAGCAACTAAACAAATTATTGATAATCTCCGCTCAATTGGCATTGCTACCGTTATTGCTTCAGGCAATGAGTCCTTTGCAGATAAAATTTCAGCGCCTGGTTGTATTTCCAGTGCTATCAGTGTGGGTGCAACCAACAACTTTGATAATGTGGCTAGCTTTAGTAATAGTGCTAGCTGGTTGAGTCTGTTGGCACCGGGTGTCAGTATTACTTCTTCCATGCCTAACGATGCATTTTCTAATCTTAGTGGAACATCCATGGCAACGCCTCACGTTGCCGGCGCATTTGCCGTGCTAAAGTCAAAAGTCCCTTCGGCTACTGTTGACCAGTTGCTTGCAGCAATGGTGAATACCGGGAGACCAACAATAGATTCAGGAAATGGCTTGATAACCCCCAGAATCAAATTGGATAGTGCATCAGATGCATTAGAGCTTAATCCATTACCGGTTAACATTATTTTAGATAATGACTTTGATGGATCTCAGATTCAGGGTGAATTTGGACGTGTTTTCAATACCCAGAGTTATAACGGAAGTTCACTGGAAGGTGCCACTTTCGGGTCAAATACTTTCCGTTTTACACCAGTCTTTCCTCAATCAGGTCATTACCGGGTATATGGTTGGTGGCCAGCAGCAGCTAGTAACCCTAATGATGCAATTTTTACTATCAAACATGATGATGGCGAAACACAGCTTAATGTTAATCAGCAAGCCAATGGTAGTCAATGGTATGAACTAGGTATTTTTTCCTTTAGTACCGATAATCTGGCTTATGTGGAAATTTCTGATGCTAATGACCCGGCAATCATTGCTGATGCTGTGCGCTTTGAATTTGTGCCATTCACATTAACGATAGAAAGTAATATATTGCCAGCTGGCACTACTGGTGTTGCGTACGATTACAGTCTTAGTGCGAGCGGTGGTGTATCGCCATATACCTGGAATATTATTAATGGCAGCTTGCCGGTTGGCTTGTCATTACAGGCCGACGGCACTATTTATGGAACTCCCAGTCAGGTGGGAAGTAGTGATTTTACACTACAGCTTACTGACAGTTCGGGAAGTACTGCAGTGCAAGTATTGAATTTGAGTATAAGTTCAGATTCAAATTCAGGTTCAAACCTGGCTTTTGAAGATGATTTTGAAAGTGGAACATTGGCACCGTGGAGCCAGTTACAATCAGGTTCAATCCAGCTTGTTAATGATCCTGTCTATGGGGGGATTTTGCGAAAAGTAAGCAATAATGACCCTAATGGCGGCTGGGCACCACTAGGCGCGACACTCAATGATTTTGACCTGGTACTGTATACCCGTAAGCCAAATGCAATGGGCGGAAATGCCATTCGTTACAGCTTAACGAATGCCAGCGGTAACGGTTATGGCATCACGTTAAGCAATCCCAGTGGTGAGTTAAGTATAGAAAAAAGGAATGCATGGAAAGGTTCGTCATTAATTAGAAATGTATCACTGCCTGAAGGTATGGTACTTGACCAATGGTACACTATGCACCTTTCACGCCAGGGTAATGTCTTAAGTGCTGCCGTTTATATTGGCAGGGTAGAGCCAGGATCGGTAGTGCCAGCAGCCGAGTTAAGCACATCTGACAGTACTTATAGCACATTTAGTCAGGTAAATATTAATGGGGGTTATGACTTTGATACCGATAATGTGCGTATTGTTGATCTGGCAGTAGCCACCCCATTGAGTGTGCAAACAAGCGCATTAAATGATGGTACTTTAAATACGCTTTACAATATAAGCCTTGTTGCTAGCGGGGGGGCTTCCCCTTATACCTGGAGTGTTACGGCAGGTACTTTACCAGCGGGACTTTCTTTGCAAACCGACGGTACACTTTCTGGCTCACCTAGCCTGTCAGGAACCAGCAATTTCACGGTACAGGTGACTGACAATGCTGGAGACACAGCAATACAAGCATTGAGCCTAACTATAACGATCCCTCCATTGAGTGTGAGTACTGATACATTAAGCAATGGTATGATTGGCAGCCCTT
>WTCN01000251.1 GCA_013138555.1 Methyloprofundus sp.
GTTTTAAATGGTTAGCTTAATTTTTTACTTCAATAATCAAAGTATCTATATTTTTTGATTTTAACTTTGATTGAATCGCATCGATAGAGGCTAGTCGATTATAAGGCCCCATTTTAACCCTATACCACGTTGCAGAACCAACGACCGCCTTTTCAATCTTGGGAGAAAAGCCCATCATGAGTAGTTTTGCCTTTAAGCTGTCCGCATCTTTATAGTGACGAAAAGCACCCGCTTGTACAGAGTATTTTACACCTGTCTTTGCTTTACCAACTCGTTCTTCGCGTTTACGCGTTTTTACTTCATAGTCAGGAATAACAAATTCTGTTTTAGGTAGAATGGTATAAAAATCGTATTTAATATCATCCTTTGGTTTTGACACTTTTGTAGGCTTGACTTGTACGGGCGTTTTTTTAACGGCAACTTTTTCTACAATAGGTTTTAATGGTTTCGTAATCGTCATTTTGGGCTTATCCTGCTGTTCTGTTGCAGACAAGCTATATAAAAAATACACAAATAAAGCAATTACCACAAACACCAGGCCCCAGCGCCATACTGCTATTTTCGGTTGCTGCTTTGCAACAGTCTTTTTAACAGCTGATTTGCGCTTACGTGGCTTTTTGTTACTACCCCCTTGTTTAGGTGTAGCAGCTCGGTGCTTGTAGTCTCGTTCCATTACATTACTTCCGGGGTATTAATCCTTAATAAGTTTAGTCCATTTGCTAATACTTGCTTGACTGCACAAATTAAATTTAAACGTGCATTACGCAGTACAGCATCATCAACGATAAATGGGTGTGCATTATAATAAGCATGAAATTCAGCAGCCAATTCACGTAAATAGTTAATTAATAAATGTGGCTCATGCTGTAGTGCAGCACGTTCAAGTATTTCAGAGTAGCGCGTTAAACTGCTTACTAAACTTATTTCTTGCTCTTCAAGCAGTTTATCCAGGTTACCTTCCCCCGTTTGAATATCTCGTTGCAAGCCTTTTTCTGCTAATTGTCTTAGGACGCTACAGACCCGCGCATGTGCATACTGTACATAAAATACCGGGTTCTCATTGGTTTTAGAGGTAGCGAGTTTTAAATCAAAATCCATGTGTTGCTCGGCTTTGCGCATAACATAGAAAAAACGTGCTGCATCTAGGCCCACTTCATTGCGTAACTGGCGTAAAGTAACAAATGATCCAGAGCGAGTCGACATTTGTACTTGTTCGCCCCCACGATATAGCACGGCAAACTGTACTAATAAAACCTTTAGTTTTTTTGTATCGGCACCTAATGCCTGCATCGCAGCTTTAACCCGAGGAATATAGCCATGATGATCAGCACCCCAGATATTGATTATTTGCTCAAAACCCCGCTCCAGCTTATTCATATGATAGGCAATATCAGAAGCAAAATAGGTACTCTGGCCATTATTGCGCACGACCACTCGGTCCTTTTCATCACCTAACTGGCTGGATGCAAACCAGGTTGCTCCGTCTTTTTCATATAAATGTCCTGCTTCACGCAAGCGAGCCAGTGCCTCATCTATAGAGCCATCATCCATTAACTGTCTTTCCGAGAACCACTGTTGGTAATTTACACCAAAATCACCTAAGTCATGACGAATATCAGCTAAAATTTCAGTTAAGCCTGATTGAAAAACATCACGGTATTGCTTGTCACCTAATAAAGTTTTTGCACGCTCAATTAAAGCGTCGATGTGTATTTCCTTATCTCCACCTTGAGGTTCATCAGCGGGAATATCTTCAAAAACCAGATCAACAGGGTGACGGTATTCATTGCTTGATTCACGGTGCAGGTTGGCAGCAATTTCACGGATATAATCACCAAGGTAGCCATTACTAGGAAAAGTAAATACCTCGCCACATTCTTCGAGATAACGCAGCCAGACACTGGTTGCCAGGATGTCCATTTGCCGTCCTGCATCATTCACATAATACTCACGTTGCACATCAAAGCCAACGGCAGCTAATAAATCAGCAACGGCAGAGCCATAGGCCGCTCCTCGCCCATGTCCAACATGCAAAGGCCCTGTTGGGTTAGCGGAAACAAACTCCACTTGAACCTTTTTACCAGAACCTATCTGGCTTAAGCCAAACTTGTCACCTTGATCATGAATGGTGCTAATAATTTGATATTGCGCCTTAGGATCAATAAAAAAATTAATAAATCCTGGTCCAGCAATCTCTACTTTAGTCACACTCGCATCAGCGGGTAAAAGAGCTACAATTTTTTCTGCTAACTGGCGTGGGGACATTTTTGCTGGCTTAGCTAGCATCATTGCCAGATTGCTGGCAAAATCTCCATGCTGCTGGTCACGTGCACGCTCAATATTTATTTTTGGATTGAGTTCTCGCTCTATAACACCATTTGTTTTTAAAGCTTCAACAGTATGTAATAAGAGAGATTCTAACTTTTGTTTCATGCGTTTATGGACTTAAATGTGAGACTACAAAACTCTCCATTATCCCTGAAAACAGCAGAGGGTGAAAGTATAAAAGCTTTTATATGATTGCTGTTAAGTTTTTTTAGCGTAGCTACTCCATCTGGCTAGTACAGTAAAAATGTACTAGCTGATCATTCTATATATAATATGTACTATTGATACAATACATAGGGATGATAGGCAGGTATGCTTGCGCAGGGGATACAGTTACACTCTTTTGTACATCATCTATAAAACTGAGGCAATAAGTGCTAAAAAATACTTTTTCGTTTAGGTCACGTTTAACGATAGCAATACATGATGCATTCATGGTCGCATGTGCATGGTTGTTTGCGTTCTGGTTTCGATTTGACTTAAGCCTGATTCCCGATAATGATCTTAACAACGCTTTGCTTTATTTACCTTATATCATTATCAGCCAATCTATTATTTTCTGGTATTTTGGTTTATATAAAGGGGTCTGGCGCTTTTCATCCTTACCTGACTTGATCAGGATTTTTAAATCTGTTTTTTTCGGTGTTTTTTTTATTGCGGGAAGCTTATTCGTTTATAATCGATTGGCCTTTATGCCCCGCTCTGTATTGCCTCTTTATTGCAGCTTTCTACTACTATTTTTAAGTGTTCCCCGGCTTTTTTACCGCTATTACAAAGACTGGGTAAGGCATGAAAGTGTCGTTCAGCGGACACTTATCATTGGTGCTGGTGCGGCGGGCGAAATGCTGGCGAGAGATTTATTGCAGGATGAAGGCTCTTTATTGCCTGTTGCTTTTGTTGATGATGACAAGCATAAAAAAGGGCGCTCTATACGTGGCGTTCAAGTCCTTTTCGATACTCATTTAGTTGCCGAATATGCGGTTAAGTATAATATAGATATTATTCTAATTGCCATTCCTTCGGCATCTGATGTTGAAATGCGGCAAATTGTCGAAGCTTGTGAAAGTGCACATATTCCCTTTAAAACCCTGCCTTCTGTTAAAGAGTTATTATCCAATACTGTCTCTAAAGGAAATTTGAGAGATGTTGCCATTGAAGATATTTTAGGTCGTGACCCGGTTAATCTAAACTGGAATAAAATTCAGAGCAGCCTGTCCGGAAAGCGTATTTTAATTACTGGGGGAGGGGGGTCTATAGGTTCTGAGTTATGCCGACAGTTAGCGCGTGTTGCCCCTGAGTCACTGATTGTTTATGACCGCTCTGAATTTAATTTATACCAAATTAATTCTATTTTACGGCGCGAGTTCCCGGATTTAAAACTTATCGCTATTTTAGGGGATGTTGTAGATAAAAAAGCATTACAGGAAGTTGTTCGAGGGCAGCGGCCTAATGTTATTTTCCATGCCGCCGCCTATAAACATGTCCCTCTATTAGAAGATCAGGTATTAGCTGCTGTGACTAATAACTTAATAGGCACAAAAAATATTGCTGAAGTTGCATTGGCTGAAAAAATAGAGCGTTTTGTTTTAATTTCGACTGATAAAGCGGTAAACCCAAGCAATATCATGGGAGCGACTAAACGCGCCGCTGAAATTCTATGCCAGAATTTGCATACTTTATCTGAATATACCTCATTTATAACCGTTCGCTTTGGGAACGTACTAGATTCGGCGGGAAGTGTCGTTCCTTTGTTTAGAGAGCAAATTAAAGCGGGGGGGCCTGTCACTGTCACGCATGAAAATGTAACACGTTATTTTATGACCATTCCTGAAGCCTGTCGGCTTATTATGCAGGCCGAAGCCGTAGGTACAGGCGGGGAAATCTATGTGCTGGATATGGGTAAACCCATAAAGATAAGTTATTTAGCCGAACAAATGATCCAGTTAAGCGGTTTGAACGTAGGTTCAGATATTAAAATTGAATATATAGGCTTACGCGCAGGTGAAAAGTTACATGAAGAATTGTTTCATGAGCAAGAACAGTTATTAGGTACCGGATTTGAAAAGCTGTTTTTAGCTAAAGCTCGGCGTTATGAACAAGCTGTCTGGGAAAAGCAAATGGAAAGTTTGTTATCAGCCTGTATTACGCGCGAACCTGAAAATATTCTGGCAGAATTAAAACAGTTAGTTCCTGAGTTTAATATTTCGGCTGATTAGCTAGAGCAGGTTTCAGTCTGTTTTAGCTATATATTTTGTCGGGAACCTAATCTGTTGCCTGACTTTATTTTCCAATACA
>WTCN01000238.1 GCA_013138555.1 Methyloprofundus sp.
TCAGCTTAGATAGGCTCCATGATTGCTGTGCAAGCTGCTTGACCGAGTCGGCTAAACCTTCCGGACCACCGACTAATAAAGCAATATCCTGGCCACTCTCTAGCCAGTCTTGCATCGCTTCAGCCAGCATCGGAGTAGTCCAGGCTTTGCCAGGGACATCCAGAGTGACAATATGGCAATTTTTAGGCAAAGCAGCGAGCATTCTTTCGCCTTCATCGCGCACGATACGTTTAACATCACTATTTTTTCCCCGCTTACCTGCTGGAATTTCTTTAAGTATAAGTTCGCATTCGCGGGGCATGCGTTTGGCATATTCCTCGTAGCCTTGTTTGACCCAGCCTGGCATTTTTTGACCGATAGAAATTAAATGTATTTGCATGGTTAATATTGGTATTTACTGACAATTTGATCATAGCTGCCATCGTGTTTCATTTCTTTAATAGCCTGATTGAAATCATCAATGATCGTTTGTGCGGCTTTATTAGATTTGCTGACGGCAAGATAGAGTTTTTTGTAGGCGAGAGCCGGAGCTAAAAATTCGAAGGAGTTGGCGTGCATCGGTAAATATTGCTGTAATGCATATTTAATTGCCAGCTCGTCACCAACAGTCAGGTCGATTGAGCCTTGATTGAGCTTATGCAAATTTTGAATAATATGGTTTGCCGGGATTTTAATCAGCGCGCGTGACTGGGTAAATGACTCATTATAGGCATAGTCACGCACAACACCAATGATAAAGCCTGTTAAATCAGTGAAATGTGTGTATTCAACGCTTAGGTTTTTCTTTTTTATAAAGCTGATTTTATTATTTAGATAGGGCTCACTAAATAATAAGTCTTGCTCACGTTCGGCAGTTTTCCAGATTGCACAGGTGGCATCAAACACACCTATTTGCACCCCCTCCAATGCACGTTGCCAGTTATCAATATGCAATCTGGGTTGATAGCCTTTTCTTTGCAGTGCTTTGTTAACCAGTTCCACGGCCAAGCCTTTGTCAGCTGCTGCGTCATCAACATAAGGGGGCCACTGGCTACTGACAATATTAAGCGATTGCGCTGCGCAGGTTTGTATCAGGAGGTTGAGAAATAAGAGTAGTAGAGCAGGACGGTAGGTCATAGCGGTTAATTTATTGTTTCAAAGGGATATATAAGCGAAAGTGTTTAATATTTATTGACCAATAATTAAGTATCCATGAATCATTTTTTCTATGAGAAGCTAGCAAGCTGGCGTAATGCCTGTCCACGATGACTTAACTGGTTTTTTCTAGCGGCAGATAACTCGGCTGAACTACAGTTTTCTGATGCCACCCAAAAAACTGGGTCGTAACCAAACCCATTACTACCCTGAGCTTGCATCAGAATGCTACCTTCCCAGCTTGCCTGAGTAATAATAGGAAAGGGGTCTTTAGCATGGCGCATTAAAACAATCACACAGATAAAGCGTGCGCTACGTTGCGACTCTGGAATATCCTGCATATCGAGGAGTAATTTTTGCAGATTTTCCTGGTCGCTGGCCTGAGGCCCGGCGTAGCGAGCTGAAATAACCCCAGGCGCGCCATTTAATGCATCGACAACCAACCCAGAATCATCAGCAATAGCCGGTAATTTACTATATAACGCGGCATTTCTTGCCTTAATAATCGCATTTTCTATAAACGTGCTACCTGTTTCTTCGGCTTCCTGTATATTGAACTCTTGTTGAGTGACAATGGAATGGTGAGTCAAAATAGCCTGTATCTCTTTAATTTTACCTGGATTTCCACTGGCTAAGACGATTTTGTTTGAATTTGGCAGAGACATAATAAATGTATTAGTAGCTAAGGTGGTGAGTTTTCGTTGTGCAGTAAAGCGGGCTAAAGAGACTGTGAAAGTACTATGTATAGGTTGGGGTGAAGCATGAACCCCAACAACTGAGGCTAGGTAAGCCATTGATTGTTGGGGTTCGCAGGCTCACCTCAACCTACGAAATCTATCTTTTTAGATATATTATTGAATACTTTCACAGTCTCTAAAGCCCACTTTACACCTATTTATATAATAATGTTAACTGCTGTAATTCGCTAATGCTTCTGCTTGTTTGCCTAATAGGTCGCTAATGCCCAGTCTGGCAAGTTCTAGCATGGCATTGAGTTCATCTTGACGAAAAGCATGACCTTCAGCAGTTCCCTGTACTTCAATAAAAGCGGCAGCATCATTCATCACCACATTCATATCGGTTTCGGCATTGCTGTCTTCTTTATAATCCAGATCCAGTACGGGAGTCCCGTTATAGATACCCACCGAAATAGAGGCAACTTGACCATGTAATGGATTTTTCTTAATTTTCTTCTGCTTGAGCAGTTTTTCTACGGCAATCGACAGAGCGACAAAGCCACCAGTGATAGCAGCGGTGCGAGTGCCCCCGTCAGCTTGCAGAACATCACAGTCTATGGTTATTGTATGTTCGCCTAAGGCAGATAAATTAACCGCTGCACGGAGTGAGCGACCAATTAAGCGCTGGATTTCCTGGGTCCGGCCACCTTGTTTGCCCCGGCTAGCCTCGCGCCCCATGCGAGTGTGTGTCGACCGGGGAAGCATGCCATATTCTGCTGTGACCCAGCCTTCCCCTTTGCCTTTTAGAAAGCGAGGTACTTTATTTTCTACACTTGCAGTACAGAGTACGCGGGTTTCACCAAACTCGACTAATACGGAGCCTTCCGCATGTTTAGTGTATCCGCAGGTAAATTTAACGTCTCTCAGTTGGTCTGGCGCGCGTCCGCTAGGTCTCATGTTTATCTCTATTTATATTTAAAAAAGAGGGAGAGTATACCTGATTGAGGCGTATGGGGTAGAGGGAAGTGTGGATTGTAGTTGAAATCTATTCATATCAATATAATGAGTTTACCTACTTTAGCGCTGGTTTATGGCGGGGATGACGGTTGGCGTTATGCGGTTGCATCAGCGGGTGTGGTCGCTTTGATTTA
>WTCN01000311.1 GCA_013138555.1 Methyloprofundus sp.
TATCCCGTGCCCATCACTAATACCGTACAAGATGGGCACGAAAAAGCCCTTTGCCCATCCTACACATCTCTTTTCTCATGATGACTATGAGAGATAAATCTGTTCGCCTAAAAGGCGAAGGTTTTAACCCTATGAATGGAAAATAAATGGCTCTTGGCATAACAATAGCCAGTTGCATAAATTAATACCTCAGAAGCTTTACAGGTAACAGGATTCATCCGGTAATCCCAGCTATGTTTAATTGAATCACGCACGAATTCAAAGCAATGTTCCGCTACCGCTGCATCGCTAAGGCAATCTTTAGCAAGTTCCAGTGCTTGTGCTGTTACCAGCGGATGTTGCCAGTCAATATATTCATTACTAGCAAGGTAATCTTCGCCATTAGTTATCATTTATACAATTTTCAGTTGAACTTTTACGGCCTTATTCATAGCAATATCCCCTGATTTTGTTCCAGTCTCAAGACTATAGTTTGCAAACACCACGTCATGCTGATTTTAATATGCCTTGTGTTATTTTGGTAGTCAATTTCTTCCCTTGAATTAAATATATTCGATCAGCGACGATGAGGGCAATTTCTTAACGCTTATTGCCTGATCTCAAATCATAAATGTTAGCTGAACGTGGTTTACTTGGCAACCGTAGGATGGGCAAAGGTCTTTTTCGTGCCCATCTTTTATAGCTGAATAACAACATACCGTTCATCCACGATATTTCGTGTACACATCCTTATTACCTCTACGTCCTTTTTGCTTCTAAAACTCATAAGTCATTGTTTTAAAAGTTGTTAATGGATTCTGGCACGACTCCTGCACTAGTTATTATGTCACTTACACTTCAGGAGCAAAACAATGTCAGAATTTACAACTCAAGCTCTGGGTACTGTAGCTAAATCCAGACCTTTAAGACAGCAGGAGATTATTGCTAATCCAATGCCTGTCCTTTCGGAACCAACTACCAACGAAGAAGCAGAGCTAGTGTTATCCGCATTACTGGGCATAACAGCGCTCATCAACACTGAGCAGCAGTTAATGCTATTCAATTTTTAAACTCAGGAGAAATAATCATGAACTCATATACAACAAAAATACTAAAAGTTATTTTACTTAGCCTGATGTTTAGCATCGGATTCACTGAAGCCTCTTTTGCTGCGCAACCACTTAGTAGCGTCAAGTATAAAACAGTCACTATTGATGGCTTAGATATCTTTTACCGTGAAGCGGGTAATCCAAAGCACCCAACCATTTTACTATTGCATGGATTTCCCACCTCTTCACATATGTTTCGCGATTTGATACCGGCATTATCCGACCGGTTTCATTTGGTCGCTCCGGATTATCCAGGGTTCGGCTACAGCTCAATGCCAGCAGTCGATAAATTTGACTATAGCTTTGCTAATCTGGCTAATGTTGTGGATAAATTTATCGATAAAGTCGGTTTACAGAAATATAGCATGTACTTGATGGATTACGGTGCACCGATTGGTTTTCGCATTGCAACAAAGCACCCGGAGCGTGTTGAATCACTGATTATTCAGAATGGAAACGCCTATGTTGAAGGGGTCAATAATAACTTTTGGGAGCCTATTCAGGCATATTGGAAAGATCGTGGCGCAGTAAATCAGGGGCTAGACAATGACTGGTGGAAAAACGTTAAGGCTGCGTACAAAAAACCTAATATGAGCAATGATGAAGCGCTACGTTTTCTCCTCACCCTAGGTGCAACCAAATGGCAATACACCAATGGTGTACGCAATACTGAAGACATTAGCCCTGATAACTGGAACCATGTGCAGCCACTGCTGGATCGTAAAGGAAATCAGGAAATTCAACTTCAGCTTTTCTATAGTTATGGATCGAACCTACCGCTGTATCCAAAATGGCAAGAATACCTACGCAAAAATCAACCACCCACACTGATAGTCTGGGGAAAAAATGATGAAATCTTCCCAGCAGCAGGTGCTCATCCTTATAAACGCGATTTAAAAGGTGTCGATTTTCATCTTTTAGATACCGGACACTTTGCGCTTGAAGAAGATAGTGAGGTGATTGCCGAACATATTAGACGCTTTATTCCCGTCAAAGATTGTCAGTAAAAAGAACCAATCAATCAATTTAACTTAAATAATGGAGAATATCATGCCACTTACACTTGCACTCAAGGCCGCCTCTTGATTACATTAATAACGATACTTCGCACAATGAACTTAAGAAGTATCTATGGCTTATCAATGTTACTATAACTTAAAGACTCACATACCTCACGCTCTGCACCACTACCGACAGGTATAGTATAGGATGTTGAGGTACGAAGCGCATCTTTCGATGATTGATGCGCTTCCTATCGTCAGCACACCCTATGTGTTATTAAGCTAATAGCAGTAACACTTATATTAAAGGATTTATGCACATGAACCCCTCACTCCCCATAGAAAAAGATCTATTTAGCCCACTGCAATTGGGTGCTACTCAACTTAAAAATAGAATTGTCATGGCACCTCTAACACGTTGTCGTGCCGATGATAATAATGTTCCCACAGACATGAATCGAGTTTATTATCAGCAACGTGCAACTGCCGGATTAATCATTACAGAAGGTACACAAATCTCACCTCAAGGTGCGGGCTACCCGAATACCCCCGGTATCTATAATCAGCAACAAGTGAATGCCTGGCGGCAGATTACTGATTCGGTACATGCGCAAGGCGGGCATATATTTTTACAATTATGGCATGTCGGGCGGGTCAGTTACCCAGGCATTCAACCCAATGATGAGCCTTCCCTTGCACCGTCTGCAATAAAAGCAGACGGTGCCTATGTTCAACCGCGCGCTTTAGAAAATTCTGAGATCTCTGACATTATTGATGAGTATAAGCATGCCGCTGAAAATGCCCTGGCGGCTGGATTTGATGGAGTAGAAGTCCATGCTGCAAATGGCTATTTAATCGACCAGTTTTTACGTGATGGCAGCAATAAACGTACTGATTTATATGGGGGAAGTTATGCAAATAGAAGCCGGTTTTTATTAAAAGTGCTTCAGGTCGTCACCGCAGTATGGGGAAGTGATAGAGTGGGCATTCGTCTATCGCCCATCAATAAATTTAACAGTATGTCGGATTCGAATCCCGAAGCATTATTTAGCTATGTCGTCGAGCAGTTAACCCCCTTAAAGCTGGCTTATTTACATATGGTAGAAGGTCAGATTCATGATGAAAATTTTGCTGAGTCAAGCTCTACTTTTAAACCCAGCAGTTTACGTGATCTTTACCAGGGTACTTATATGGCTAACCTGGGTTATAGCAAAGAATCAGCGAATCACGCGATTAAAACAGGCACTGCCGAACTTGTATCATTTGGTGATTTATTTATATCAAATCCCGACCTACCCGAACGTTTTTTGCATAATACAGCGCTCAACACAACGGATTTAGAGACACGCTATGGCGGTACTGAAAAAGGTTATATAGATTATCCGTTACTTGGTTAACGTAGGGTGGGCAGGCTTTTTTGCCCACCATTACTTGAGGTAGACACAACGGTAGGCAAAAAAGCCTGCCCACCCTACCTTAGATGATATTATAAATCGAATCACGCTTAACCGAGAGAGCTACGCTTATGACTGACACCCTGCAAATTTTACGCCGCTACGAACTAATTCTAAGCTCTGCCGGAGATGGGATTTATGGCATAGACAAGGACGGTAGAGTCAGCTTTGTTAACCCGGCTGCGCTGAAAATGACCGGCTGGGTCGAGCAAGAGGTACT
>WTCN01000297.1 GCA_013138555.1 Methyloprofundus sp.
TTTATAGTGCTGATGCGGGCTATTTTTTTATTAAAGGAGTGTAGTGTATGTCATATAATCCACGAGAGCAAAAAATAGAGAAAGCAAATAGAATTAAGAAAAATCACCAGGAAAACTGGAGAAAAAAGCTAGCAGCAGGAAGGTTGAAGGCTTTTACCTGGGCAGAGGATGGTATTCGAAAGGAAGATGTTTATACCTTTCAGTATGTCGCTTCAAAGTTCAATCATTATATTTTAGTTCGGTATACTAACCCAGCTAGTCTTAAGCATATGGGTAAGCCAAATATGTACCCTAAACCAATTGACTGTAAAGTTAAAACGGCGCAAAAGGATGTTTTTGTTAAGTTTAAAGAATATAAATTTCTTTCTGAAACTGCGGGCTTGGTTGTGGATCCTACTATTGTTGGACCTGATGCATTTAAGGATACTAAAAAATACGAGAGTGCATTGGAGTGCTGGAATGACTTTTTAAAAGATAAAACACAAGCTGAGATAAAGGCTAAAATTTTTCGCCGTAAACGCTCAATAGGTTGTTACGCTGTAGATATGGATATTAATAGTAAGCATTTTGGTTGTTTGATGATTTCCCCTAGTAGTGCGATAGAACGGGTGATGGTAGACCAAGTTTGGGATGAAAAAGATCAGGTAGCTATTAAAAATGTCAGTGATGGGGTAACGGAAAGCTTGCCTAAATTTTATGAGCTTGCAAATAGCTCTCTTGAATCTTCTCAAGCGTGGAAATTTAATAGCCTGAAAGCAGAGATGAGCTGTATGCATGGTGACTATGACTTGTATGCTTTGCTGGATGCTGCTGATATTAATGCGCGGACTGTGACAGAATTTATTAATGGGACGAAAAATTATTGCAGTAAACATTTTCAAAAAATTCAAAATGCACTAAATAGGGAGTTTGGCTGTCCTATGATTCAACATGGCGGTGAGTTTCGTAGAGAACATAAAACAGACAAAATTTATGTTTTTTATCCTACTGAGGATTATAGGTTCAATGCTTATGTCATTGATGAGTCTGCTATGGATATAAAGGAAATATTTTCACTTGTATTTGGCGTTTCTGATGAGTTTGGTTGACCCTGTATCAATAAACTAAGCAGTAATGCTTGTGTTTGTATGCCTACTAAAATAGATTCATAAGTCATTGCCTATGGTGTGTAAAATGGAAAAAATGTATCTATTTTAAATTCTAGGGTAAAATGAAATCATATAAAAAATAACCAATTAATAATCAAGTACTTAAAAAATGGCGGGTTGTGATTTTCTCTACTTTTTAACGTAGGATACGAAAAAAAACTTTATTGCGTGGGAAAAATTTTCCTGAGCATTTTTATCGTTAAAATCACATTGTTTTTATTAAATAAAAAAGAAGACAACTATGAGCGGACAAAACCAGACTGTTTTAGTAACAAGCCCATTAGGTAAGGATGCCCTAGCTTTTCACCGTTTAATAGGCACTGAAGAAATGGGGCGCTTGTTTGAATTTGAGGTTGAGTTATTTAGAAAATACGCCGATGGTCCCGTTGATGCGACTAAGCTGTTGGGGAAAGGAATGACAGTTGAAGTGGAAATGTTTACCGGAAAGCCTCGTTATATTAATGGTGTTGTGAGTCAATTTAAACATACTGGTGGAGTGGTTAATCGATATATCACTTATCGTGCCGTGTTACGTCCCTGGTTATGGCTGTTGACTTTATCGACTGATTGCAAAATATTTCAAGAGAAGTCAGTTGTTGATATTATTCAAGCTGTCTTTGCTGATTATTCACTTGCCTATGTTAAGTATGAGCTATTCGGTAGCTATGAAACTTTAGATTATTGTGTGCAATACCGGGAAAGTGACTTTAATTTTATTAGCCGCCTTATGGAGAAGCATGGTATTTATTATTATTTTATCCATGAAAAGAATAATCATCAATTAATCGTTACCGATACTAATAATAAGCATCAAACCGTCAGTGGCTACCAGAAGATCCCCTATTTTCCACCTGAAAATACTGAACGCCGAAAAAAAGATCATATTTTTGACTGGGTTTGTGAACACAAAGTATGTAGTGGTATATTTGAGCTAAATGATTTTGATTTTGAAACGCCGAGTTCAGATCTCACAGCTAAATCCCTTAATACAGGAAAGCATTTACAAGATGATTTAGATGTTTATGATTATCCGGGTGAATATGTGCTGACATCTGAAGGAACAAAACTGACAGATGTTCGAGTGGATGAATCACAGACGGCTTATGCAGTCATACAAGGCAGCGGTAGTGCAATGGGGTTACAGGCAGGGCTGGAGTTTGAGCTGAAAGATTTTTATATTGCCGATCAAAATACCAAGCACTATATTGTTGCAGCTTCCTATATTATAGAAGGAGGCGAGTTAGTGAGTGGGGTGGCAGGTGCTGAGCATTTATTTCAATGTAATTTTACGGCGATTAATTCTAAACAACAGTTTAGACCTGCAAGAAAAACTTTAGTCCCAGTTATTGCGGGTACGCAAACTGCAATTGTTGTAGGAAAAAGTGGTGAAGAAATCTGGACTGATAAATATGGGCGTGTCAAAGTACAGTTTCATTGGGACCGAGTCGGTGAAGACAATGAAAGCAGTACTTGCTGGGTTAGAGTGTCTCACCCTATGGCGGGTAAAAACTGGGGCTGGGTTTCTTTACCGAGAATGGGGCAGGAAGTGGTCGTCAGTTTTATGGAAGGAAACCCCGATAGACCGCTGATAACAGGTCGTGTTTATAATGCTGAACAGATGCCTCCTTATGCGTTACCTGCGAATCAAACTCAAAGTGGCATTAAAACGCGTAGCTCTAAAAGTGGCACGGCAGATAACTTTAATGAAGTCCGCTTTGAAGATAAAAAGGGGGAAGAAGAGCTGTATGTCCATGCGGAGAAAGATTATAACCGTGTCGTTGAAAATAACGAGACCTTAAAAGTTGGTTTTGAGAAAAAAGATGCGGGTGATCAGACGGTTGATATTTATAACAACCGCACGATGACTGTAGATCAGGGAAATGATACTTTGACGGTAAAAACAGGGAACCGTGAGAATAATATAGATACTGGTAATAATACTTTAAATGTTAAAACAGGTAATGATACGACTAATGTGAAAATGGGTAACCACTCCATCAGTATGGATATGGGTAAAAGTACGATTAAGGCAATGCAGTCAATTACCTTGAAGGTGGGAGGGAATAGTATCAAAATAGATCAGACTGGAATCACAATTAAAGGCATTATGGTAAAAATTGAAGGACAGGCGACTGCTGAAGTGAAAAGCCCGATGACGACAGTGAAAGGAGATGGTATGTTGATCTTAAAAGGTGGAATCACCATGATTAATTAACCCGTCGTTTCATTTTTGGATTAAATCAAAGAGAGAAAAATGACTGAGTGGAATTTTATTAAGATTACACAGCCTAAAGCTGTACTTATAGCTGCTACGCTTGATTTAACGGATGAAGCTAAAGCCTTGTTAACAGAAGATGTTACGCCTGCACAGTATACTCAGCAGGTCATTGATAATAAGCTGTACACTGATGCGATCATGTTTTTAGCGACCGGCCTGGCAAAAAGGGAAGCGACGTGGTGGGCTTGTTTATGTGCAAGAAGTACTTTAACTGATACCTCCCCTGTGAGTGATCTTAAAGCGATAGAGCTGGCTGAAGCCTGGGTTTATAAACCGACTCAAGAAAACTGTCGTGTCACCTTAAGTGCAGCTGAGGCTACTGAGTTTAAGACACCGGCAGGTTGGTCTGCTATGGCTGCCTTTTGGAGTGGCGACAATATATCGCCTAATAAAGAGGCAGTGGTTCCACCACCAAATGATTTGACGGGGAAAGCTGTCAATGGTGCAGTTATGTTAGCTGCCGTTCAAGGGGAGCCTGTAAAGGTCGATGAGTATCATCAATTGTTTCTAAAGCAAGGTGTGGATATTGCTTGTGGCGGTGATGGTCGTTTAGAAAATAAATAGATAGGTGATATAAAATGGGCTTTCCAGCAGCAAGAATAACTGATATGCATGTTTGTCCGATGGTTACTCCAGGGACTCCGCCGATTCCTCATGTGGGTGGGCCGATATTGCCCCCTGGTGGAGTAACAGTACTTATAGGTGCTTTGCCAGCAGCACGAGCAACTGATATGGCAGTTTGTGTAGGGCCACCGGATGTGATTGCCAAAGGGTCAGCAACGGTTTTAATCGCTGGATTGCCTGCGGCAAGGATGCTGGATACCTGCGCTCATGGAGGAAGTATAGTGGCTGGCTTTCCTACAGTTTTAATTGGTGGCTAAGAAGGTATAAATTTAATTTCCGGCTATTGATTTAAGACGGGACATTTTAGGTTTCGTAAACTCATAAGCTGTACCAAAGATACCATCCCTTCAAGGGATGTTATCTTTTTGATTGTATTGTTGTTCCGCCTTAAGTTTGTAGCCTAATTTCCTGATTGTAGGGGCAATCCCTTGTGCTTGCCCTTTTTATTCCCTCTTGATGTAAGTAGTAATTCTTGCAGCTTTTTTTCAAGCATTAACTTTATTGGATGTTCAAAATCACAAAAGCCTTGTGGTGTGGTAACAAAATAATGCTGTAGCTTGGTTTGGGCCTGTTGTTGTTCATACAGATTCAATGATTGAAACCCCCGCCCATAAGGCCAGCCATAGCCCCAGCGATACCAGGTAGGAAACACCGGAGAGCCGCCGAAAGTTACGCCATAATACATTGTGTTAGCGAGCAGAAGATTCGCTGTTTTGTTGAAAACACAGGCTCTTAAAGCCTGGTCAGCCTGTTTTTTTTGTTTGCGATTGCCGCCCTGCCAATAAGCGATATCATGGGTAATACAGCAATCACACCATAGGTTTTCTTGGCTAAAACTACCATCTGGAAACTGTGAGCAACCATCACTGCTAAAGTCATTAAGCGCTTCTGCCATCACACAGTGTGTTGCTAGGATAAGTAGCATAGTGGTGCTTAATGAAAGCAGTGTCTGGTGTGAGAGCATGCTTTAATTCCAGCTTTTTAATTCTTTAAAATAGTAACGTGATTTAGCCATAATTTGTTTTTCTCTGTTTTCTATATAAGAAGCTAATAAAATGACTAACAAGCCTAATACTATTGAGCTAATCCACGGAGCACTTGAATAGAAATTGATCGCATATTCCCAGTAAAATAAAAATCCGCCTGTAACACAGATATTACCACTGATAAACGGTATTTTTTCACGATATTTGATACCTGCCACGGTTAATAATATTCCGGCCGCAATGGCAAACACGGGAGCCATTGCCTGTTGATCTATCATTGCTGAATAGCTTAAGCCTATAGTGATCACTGCGCTGATAAAGCGGTAAAGGCGTGCGTGATAGTCAACTTTGGCAGATAACGCGAATAAGATAATAGCGATAGGTAATAATGCACTTAAGCCATTATCCCCTGTTACTTCAAATGCTGCTAATATAATCACCCAGCTAGCGATAGCGGCAAAAGTTCCTACTAACTGAGCAATATAAATGATAAAGGCTGATTTTGTATAGCGTTTAATATCATAAATACAATAGATAACCAATATAGCAGAAACAACGATTGCTAATAAGAAAGAGGCCGGATGTAAT
>WTCN01000336.1 GCA_013138555.1 Methyloprofundus sp.
ATGCAATTTTCGGTAACGACAAAAGTCATACTAAAATACCTTTTTATATGTTATTAAAAATATATTGTTTGCAGGCGCTACACTTGCAAACTACCCAACATCATCCTGAAATTGGATTAACGGCGTATTTTATCAGAAAGAAACCACTAGGTGCACTTTATTCCCCTGCTCTCGCACCAAAAAACAACCAACAAACACCTACAATGCTAACTTTACACCCATCGCAAATAGCAATAAAGCAATCGCTGACCTCAACCAGCGGTCGGGAATATGTCTGCCTATTAAGCTCCCCAGATAAATCGCCGGTATTCCGCCGACCAACAAGCCAGATAACAAATCATAGTCTACCGAGCCAAAGTGCAAATGTCCCATCCCAGCAATCGCTGTTAGTGGAACAGCATGAGCAATATCAGTCCCCACGATAGAAATTGGTTTTTTATGTGGGTAGAGCAAAAATAAAATAGCAGAACCGATCGCCCCCGCCCCGACCGAAGAAATAGTCACCAGCATACCTAAAGCAACACCCGAGAGCACTGTAATATGTGCCCTGTATGCCTTGAGTATAATAACAATTGCTGACTCGCCATGATGATGACTAACATATGAAACCAGTCGCCCTTTAATTAAGATAATAAACGATGTTAACACCAACATCACACTTAAAGTCAGCATCATAAAACGGTCAGAATTAAATCCTGCCGCTTTAATCTGCTCCAGCAAGGCAAGCGTAATAAGAGAGCTCGGTACACTCCCTGCCCCCAGTAAACCGACAATCCGCCAATCAACCGTTTTATGTCTATGATGAAAAAAAACACCACTACATTTAGTTAATGCCGCATATAAAAGGTCGGTCCCCACCGCAATGGCAGGCGCTATACCAAAGCCTAGCACCAGAATAGGAGTCATAAGGGACCCCCCGCCCACCCCGGTCAAGCCAATCACAAAGCCCACCAAACTACCTGCGGCAATATGCATTAACTCAAAAGATAAAACAATGGGGACAACAACCGCTAAAAATTCTTCCATTTCTTTACTTATTTTTTAGCAAACCAACGATGACTAAAAAAGCCTGCATAGATAGCAACGACCATAATGATACCTTCCGCTGAAAACAAGCCCAGACTAGCAACAGCAGGTCCAGGACAATACCCCGCCATTCCCCAGCCTATACCAAAAAGCCCCGCACCTAATACTAGAGGCCGAGTAATAACAACTTGCTTAGACATATGAAAGCTCGATTCCAGTACTGGTGCAGAGCGTTTTAGTATAAAATGAAAGCTAAGTATAGACACAGCCAGCGCACCCATCATGACAAATGCCAGACTTGGGTCCCAGTTTCCCGTTACATCTAGGAAATTCAATACTTTATTAGGGTCGATCATTTGCGATAAAGCCAAGCCTAAACCAAAAATAATACCAGACAGTAGCGCGACTAAATTGGTTTTCATTAAACCACCCCTAAGATATGCTTAAGTATAAAAACGGTCACCATACCACTCAACATAAATGTAATGGTTGCCGTGATTGATCTAATGGAAAAATTGGCTATCCCACAAATACCATGTCCGCTGGTACAGCCACTGCCCATTCTAGTCCCTACTCCAACCAGAAAGCCTCCTAAAATAATCAGTAAGACTGGATACCCCTCGCGTAATTGTAAGCTATCATTAGTTAATAACTGGAAGATAAACGCACCGATAATCAAACCAGCAAGAAATAAACCACGCCAGATTCCTTCCTTCTTCGGGGCGCTAAGCAGGCCATTCATAATGCCGCTAATGCCCGCCATGCGTCCATTGAGAAAAAGTAGTAAACTAACACTTAAACCAATTAAAGCACCGCCTAACAAAGCGGAAACAGGTGTAAAATTTTCCAAAGCCTTACCATTGAGATTAGTTAAAAATTGCTTCATTATAAAGGCTCTGGTAGCTTACTAGCAAACAAGGCACGTGTTTCTTTGAGAAACTTTTTTATTAATTAACCAACGGATTCTAATATGTTTGAAGTTGCTGAACTAGGACACAAAGTCAGTAAAGCTGACTATAATGAAAAAGTACCGACATTACGCACGCAACTGCTTACCGTACAGCAGCAATTGCGTGATCATGATTACTCGGTTATTATCCTGATTTCCGGGGTTGATGGAGGCGGTAAGGGGGACGTTATCAACCTGCTCAACGAGTGGCTAGATCCCCGTTTTATGCGCACCAATGCCTATGATTCCCCTAGCGATGAAGAAAAAGAACGCCCAGTATTCTGGCGTTACTGGCGAACCATGCCCGCCAAAGGCACAATTGGAATTTATGTTGGCTCCTGGTATAGCAACCCGATTGCCCAGCGTGTTTATGACAAAATAAGCAATACTGAACTTAAAGTACGTCTGACACAAATCAAAGAGCTGGAGCAGGAACTTAGCGATGATAATACGTTAATCATTAAATGCTGGCTACATTTAAAACAGGAACAGCAAAAAAAGCGCTTAAAGCAACTCGAAAAAAATCCGGAAACTGCATGGCAAGTCACTGAGCGCGATAAAAAACACCTAAAAATGTACGACACCTTTGTCGGTGTTGCCGAAAATGTCTTAACTGAAACCAGCAGTGCTCAAAACCCGTGGTTAATTGTTGAAGGGAGCGATATTCGCTATAGCAGCCTCACTGTCGGCCAGCATATTCTGGATAAAATCAAATCACACATAGTACACTGCAAACAAAAACAAGAGATCCCGCCCCCCGCACAGCCAGATAAAATTATTCATGGCAACCAGCCCAGCCTACTGGACTCACTTGATCTCAGTCTAAGCCTGGATAAAGACCTATACAAAGAACAATTAAATTTTTATCAAGGCAAGCTTAACAAACTGGCACGCCAGGCACATGAAAAGAAAATATCCAGTGTTCTGGTTTTTGAGGGCTGGGATGCTGGCGGGAAAGGTGGGGCAATTAGGCGACTCACACATGCAATGGATGCACGTAACTATCAGGTCATTTCCATTGCAGCGCCGACAGAAGAAGAACGCATGCAGCACTATTTATGGCGTTTCTGGCGACATATGCCGCGTGCTGGCCGAGCTACCATTTATGACCGTAGCTGGTATGGCCGAGTCCTGGTTGAGCGTGTCGAAGGCTTTGCCACAGAAAACGAATGGACACGCGCCTATCCTGAAATTCGTAACTTTGAAGAAGCATTGACCGATCATGGCATCGCCTTATTAAAATTCTGGCTACATATCGACCCAGAGGAACAATTGCGCCGTTTTAAAGCACGCGAACAAATCAGCTATAAACAGTATAAAATTACCGAAGAGGATTATCGTAACCGTGAAAGATGGGATGACTACTCTCTCGTAGTCAATGATATGGTTGCCCGTACCAGCACCCAATCATCGCTGTGGACACTGATTGAAGCAAATGATAAACGCTATGCACGTATTAAAATTCTGCAAACCTACTGTGCCAAGCTGGAAAAAATGCTAGATAAATAAGACCATGACGCTCACACACTTTAACTGGCAAGTCCCCAATCAGCATGACACACGACTGTCGTACTGCTACAACACACCTGCTGGTCAACTAAGCTTATACCTACAAGGAAAAGTGCTGTGTAAAACGGAGTGGCTGACAGCCTCTTCCACCCCGGCACTGCCGTCATTGCCAGAAGAACTGCAGGCACAAATCAATGCCTGCTGGCTAAGCTTAAAAGCTGAAATAACCCTGCCTTTATCAACCCAAGGCACAGCCTTTCAACATGCCGTATGGAGCGCGTTACGTCAGATTCCCATCGGACAAACCAGAACCTACGGTGAACTGGCTAAAGAACTAAACACTAGCCCCAGAGCACTGGCAAATGCCTGTCGTAGAAACCCTTTTCCATTGATTATCCCCTGTCATCGAGTACTCTCCAAAACAGGTATTGGTGGCTACGCAGGCGCTATAACAGGTAAACTCATTGCGATTAAAACGGCACTTTTGCAATATGAAAAAATAATTAGCCATGAGCTCTAAGCAACTTATCGATTTATTTATTGATGCCCTATGGGTGGAAAATGGACTCAGCCAAAATACACTGAGCGCCTATGCCAGTGATTTACGTATTTTCGACAAAAGTCTAGCAAAAAAAGGCTTAGCTCAGGCTAGCAATAGCGATATCAGCTTTTTTTTAAATCAACGCTACGACCAGGGGATTAGTGCGCGCTCTTCTGCTCGAATCCTATCCAGTCTACGTCGATTTTATAGCTATTTATTGCGTGAAAAACAGATTAACACCGACCCTACCGCATTAATTGATACCCCCCGTATTGGTCGCCCCCTCCCCAGCTCTTTATCAGAACCCGATGTAGAATTACTGCTAAGCGCACCCGAGCCAACATCCCTATTAGGTGCACGCGATAAAGCCATGCTGGAAATGCTTTATGCAACAGGCTTGCGTGTCACAGAACTGGTTTCATTAAGCACTAATCAAATTAACCTACGCCAGGGTGTATTGCGCGTCATTGGCAAAGGCAATAAAGAACGCCTGACCCCTATCGGCGAGCAAGCGATAGATAGCCTGGAAAACTATATGCAGTATAGCCGTAAAGCGCTGTTATCTGAACGCCCCTGCGATGCAGTTTTTGTCACCAATAGAGCAGCAGGCATGACACGCCAGGCTTTTTGGCATATTATTAAACGCTATGCAAAAAAAGCAGGAATCAATAAAGAACTATCGCCACATACACTACGCCATGCTTTTGCCACCCATTTATTAAATCATGGCGCAGACCTACGGGTTGTGCAGTTATTATTAGGCCATAGTGACTTATCCACCACGCAAATATATACCCATATCGCCAAAGAGCGCTTAAAAGAAATGCATACAAAATATCACCCACGAGGCTAAAATACCCACATGACACAAAGCATACACCCTAGCGCTTATATCGCAGAGCAAGCCAGTATAGGAAAAAATGTCACGATCGGCCCCTTTGCCGTGATCGAAGACCATACTCAAATAGGCGATAACTGCAAAATTGGCTCACATGCCGTCGTTCGCCCCTACACAAAAATGGGCACGGGCAATACTTTACACCCTCATGTCGTCTTAGGAGACTTACCGCAAGATACCAGCTTTAAAGAAGAAACGGTTTCATGGCTGGTTTGTGGTGATAACAATACCTTTCGAGAAGGCTTTACTGCACATAGAGCCTCAGCAGAAAATGCAATCACCCGTATAGGTTCGGACTGCTTTTTTATGAATAACAGCCATGTTGCACACGATTGTCAAATTGGCAATCACACTATTTTTGCCAATAATGTTGCCATAGGCGGATTTGTTGAAGTCGGTAATAATGTCTTTATGGGAGGAGGTGTCGTTGTTCACCAGTTTTGCCGTGTTGGCTCTTATGTGATGATTCGTGGGACAGCTGGGCTTTCTATGGATGCTATTCCTTTTTTCTTAGTCGGGGGGTTCCCTGTTAAGCACTACCGTTTAAACACTATTGGTTTAAAGCGCGCAGGAATTACCGGAGAGCGTTACAAAATTATTTCTACTGCCTTTAGGTTACTGAGAAACAATGAAACAATTGAGCATTTAGAAGAGACACAGGAAATTAAATATCTTAAACAGTGGTTAGCGGTCAAATCTAAACGTGGCGTGCATGGATTTCTTGAACTGGGGCGCAAGTGAGGCTTAAACCAGAACTCAATTAACACTCTACAATATAGACTCTCGGGTAAATAATTTATACACCCTTTATTGATATAACATAGGATGTGCTGAGGCACGAAGCGCATCAATCGCACAAGATGCGCTTCGTACCTCAGCACATCCTATATAAGTTTATAATGATTTAAAATGGTTCAACTTTGATGGTGGGCAAAAAAAACTGCCCACCCTACTTGATTTTTCCCCATGTTAAGTTGCTAACCCGTATTTACCCGAAAAAGCATAATTCTAAATATCTTTGAGAAAGAAAAAAATCATAGTACAATGTTCGGTTAATTTTAAAAGCTTGAACGGATGGTGTTATGCAAATTATACAGGAAGCCTTAACTTTTGATGATGTGCTATTAGTACCAGCCCACTCAACTGTAATGCCGCGTGAAGTGTCAATGAAAACACAACTGACGCGTAAAATTGCTCTCAATATTCCATTGATTTCTGCGGCAATGGATACTGTTACCGAGGCAAGATTAGCGATTGCAATTGCACAGGAAGGTGGCATCGGGATTATTCATAAAAATATGACCGCAGAGGAACAGGCGCAGGAAGTTCGTAGCGTCAAAAAATATGAAAGCGGTGTCATAAGAGAGCCTATTACCGTTGCATCAACCGCAACAGTTCGTGATGTTATGGCAATAACCAAAGAACACAACATCTCAGGGGTTCCGGTTGTTGATGGCAATGAGCTAGTGGGCATTGTAACGAGCCGTGATTTACGCTTTGAAACACGCCTTGACGAATCTATTGCCAATGTAATGACACCTAAAGCACGCTTGGTGACCGTTAAAGAAGGCTTTACTCAGGATGAAGCCTTAAAATTACTGCACGAATATCGTATCGAAAAAGTACTCATCATTAATGATGATTTTCATTTGCGCGGCATGATTACAGTAAAAGATATTCAAAAAGCTAAAGACTACCCGATTGCCTGCAAAGATGAATTAGAACGGTTACGTGTTGGCGCTGCCGTCGGAACTGGCGAAGGCACTGAAGAGCGCGTAGCAGCATTAGTCGGGGCTGGTGTTGATGTCATCGTAGTTGATACCGCACATGGTCATTCACAAGGCGTGCTAGATCGTGTTCGCTGGGTAAAGCAAAACTATCCTGACTTACAAGTCATCGGTGGCAATATCGCAACAGCAGATGCAGCTTTAGCTTTGGTTGAAGCGGGTGCCGATGGTGTAAAAGTAGGCATTGGTCCAGGCTCGATTTGTACGACGCGGATTGTTGCTGGTGTCGGTGTACCACAAATTTCTGCTGTGGATAATGTCGCCCAGGCCTTGAAAGGAACAGGCGTACCTTTAATAGCCGACGGCGGAATACGCTACTCGGGTGATATGGCAAAAGCCTTATCTGCCGGTGCCTACTCAATCATGCTGGGAGGGCTCTTTGCAGGAACAGAAGAAGCACCCGGTGAAGTTGAATTATTTCAGGGACGCTCTTATAAGTCCTACCGTGGCATGGGCTCCATTGGCGCAATGGCACAGCAGCAAGGCTCTAGCGATCGTTATTTTCAGGAAGATACTGAATCATCTGAAAAATTAGTGCCAGAAGGTATTGAAGGCCGTGTGCCTTACAAAGGTAGCTTAGTCGCTATCATTCATCAGGCACTAGGCGGCATTCGCTCTAGCATGGGCTATACAGGCTGCGCAACCATTGAAAAACTACATGAAAATGCGCAATTTGTACGTGTCACCAGCGCTGGAATGCGTGAAAGCCATGTACACGATGTCACCATTACTAAAGAAGCTCCGAATTATCGGGTTTAACAAGCCATGCATTCATGCCCCATACCGAGGCTCCTAGTGAGCCTCGATTTGTTTACAGCCCCTGCTTTATCACCAATAAATGTCGGACCATGCTAGCTAAGCCAGCACTAGATAAGCCAGCCCGACCCACGAACCACCTAAGAGATCACCGTGAACCAACAAACAACTGATATTCATGCCCACAAAATCCTTATTTTAGATTTTGGCTCACAATACACACAATTGATCGCACGACGCATACGTGAAATCGGTGTTTATTGCGAAATTTATTCCTGTGACTGTTCGAATGAAGAAGTCATTGCATTTGGTGCAAAAGGCATTATTTTATCCGGCGGCCCTGAGTCGGTCACAGCGGGAAATACCCCCAGAGCACCTCAGGCAGTTTTTAATGCAGGCGTTCCTGTTTTAGGCATTTGCTATGGCATGCAAACCATGACCGAACAACTTAATGGTAAAGTTGAAAGCTCAGACCACCGTGAATTTGGTTATGCACAAGTAAGAGCACGCGGCCATTCCAGATTATTTACTGATATAGAAGACCATACCTCAGCCGAAGGCTATGGCTTATTAGACGTATGGATGAGTCATGGTGATCGTGTTGTTGAATTACCTGAAGGCTTTATGCTGATAGCAAGCTCCGATGGTGCGCCTATTGCCGGTATTGCCAATGAAGAAAAAGGTTTTTATGGCGTGCAATTCCACCCGGAAGTCACGCATACCAAACAGGGCGGGCGTATTTTAAGTCGTTTTGTACTGGATATTTGTGCCTGCGATGCCTTATGGGACTCAGCCCATATTATCAATGAAAACCTACAAACCATTAAGCAAAAAGTAGGTGGTGATCAGGTTATTCTTGGGCTGTCAGGCGGCGTTGATTCATCCGTAGTCGCCGCTTTATTACACAAAGCGATTGGCGAACAGCTCACTTGCGTGTTTGTCGACACGGGTTTATTACGCCTGAATGAAGGCGATCAAGTCATGGCAACTTTTGCTCAACACATGGGCGTGAAAGTGATTCGTGTTAATGCTGAGCAACGCTATTTAGAGGCTCTAGCGGGCAAAAGCGACCCCGAAGAAAAACGTAAAATTATCGGTAATTTATTTGTCGAGATTTTTGATGAGGAAGCAAGCAAATTAACTGATGCAAAATGGCTGGCACAAGGAACAATTTATCCTGATGTCATCGAATCAGCAGGCGCGGCAAGTGGTAAAGCGCATTTAATAAAATCGCACCATAATGTCGGTGGCTTACCCGAAAATATGACCTTAAAATTACTCGAACCCTTACGTGAGTTATTTAAAGATGAAGTACGTAAAATGGGCACCGAACTAGGCCTACCTTACGATATGATTTATCGCCACCCTTTTCCAGGACCAGGTTTAGGGGTACGCATATTAGGTGAAGTAAAAAAACAGTATGCAGATTTATTGCGTCAGGCCGATGCTATTTTTATGGATGAACTGTATAAACAGGATTTATATCAAACGGTAAGCCAGGCCTTTGCGGTATTTTTACCGATTAAATCAGTCGGCGTGATGGGTGATGGACGGCGTTATGATTACGTTATTGCACTACGTGCAGTAGAAACGATAGACTTTATGACTGCCCGCTGGGCGCATTTGCCGTATGACTTTTTAGGCCATGTTTCAACGCGCATTATTAATGAAGTCGATGGTATTTCACGCGTCACTTACGATATTTCTGGCAAGCCACCCGCAACAATCGAGTGGGAATAACTCAACAACAAGAAGATGAAGCATGGATGCGTCACGCCATCAGGCTGGCGCAACGCGCTGAAGCTCAAGGTGAAGTGCCGGTAGGTGCTGTACTGGTACTGAATGGAAAATGTATTGCCGAAGGCTGGAATACACCGATCACCGATAATGACCCGACAGCACATGCAGAAATGAGTGCCATGCGTCAGGCTGGAAACATATTAGAAAACTATCGCTTAATTGATAGCACTCTATATGTCACATTAGAACCTTGTGTCATGTGCATGGGGGCGATTGCTCATGCACGCGTAAAACGCCTGGTTTTTGGTGCGATTGATGATAAGCGCGGCGCTGTCTGTAGCGCTTTATCATTGACCAATGCCGATTTTTTAAACCACCATGTGGATTGGCAGGGGGAGATTCTTGCACAAAGCTGTGGCGATTTATTACGTGATTTTTTTCGTGCTAGGCGAGGTAGGAAATAATAGCTTCAGAGTAAAGCCTCTCTGAATAACTAGTACTGTGCACCTTAAATAACCGATAAAATGGGGAGTAGGCTTTAGCCTACATGAATCGCGCATCGTGTAGGCTAAAGCCTACTCCCCAAAATTAAAATACTGAATTCACAACAGCCATATTTAACCAGCTACCATGCTTTGGGGTATGATGTATTTCAATTTTTTTCAAAATACGCTGTGCTTCCTGAGGCTCAAATGCTTTATATAATGACCCACCGACATGGGTATTCGAGTGTGTTTTTCCATTGCACACACAAAATTAGCGTTGGACTCTGATGGAATACACCACTCCTTCTTTTGCCAAGGTTTTATTTCATTTTTTTTAGCACTCGCTGGACAGTATCATCAGAAACCGTTTCCACGTAATTCAATTCAATCATCTTATCTGCAAGTAACTGTAATGTCCAACGAGATCGCCCCTCAGGCGGTTCACTGCATGACAAGGCAACTAAATGAGCCATCTTGTTCCCCATCTAAGCGTCGATTCCGTACTCTGCTCTGTTTCGCGGCATCTTCTACCAGTCGTTGTCGCACTCGTTCAACAGTACGGGTAGTAATATCAAATGCTTGGCTTATTTGTAAATCAGTCCAACCATCGCCTTGATCGCTAATATCTGCTTTTAATAATATCTGAGCATGACATCGCT